>JAIRZN010000147.1 GCA_031267205.1 Tannerellaceae bacterium
ATGGAATGTCAATTATCACAACCAATATGGTTGCAAGTACAATTATTCCTGAAAATAAAATGGAATCATATTTCATTTATTACTTTGCAAGAACATTAATGAAGTTTATCTTGATTAACAAATACAATCATGAAAATCCTTCTGACAAAGGCTGTGTTTTTGACTTTATGCAACAAAAAAAGGACATTCTTAAAAGCATGAGAGCTAATACAATATGCGATGTTTGTAAAAAAGAAATAAGAAAACATGAAAAAAAATTGTCTGAGAATCAATATTGTGCAATTGATACATTATTGGCAAAATCAGGACAATTGCTATCTGAAGAACGAAAAGAAACAGCCGAAAAAGAATCTAATAATATCAGAATATTTATTGGTTCTTCGAAAGAAGCCTTAAATATTGCAAGAAAAATCAAAGCTTGTTTGAAACATGATGCCCATGTAGATACTTGGGCTGATGGTCTATTTGATAAACCGGGTAAAGCATATATCGAGGTTTTAGAAGAAATGCTTAATAATTATGAATATGGTATATTTGTATTTAACCCAGACGACAAAATTTTTTCACGAGGGAAAATAAAGTCAATTCCACGAGATAATGTGATATTTGAGTACGGAATGTTTTTGGGAAAACACACCAGAAAAAAAGCTTTCTTCATTGTTCCGCGAGGAATTGATATTGCAATTATGACTGATGTGTTAGGTATTACTTGCTTAGAATATGACCCAACAAATCCGAATCTTCAATCTGCGGTTAGTGATGCATGTGACCAAATAAGAGAGTTAATACAGAAAAGAAAAATAATAAAATAACAGCCGATAACAAGCGGTTTGGCACGAGGCGGGGCGTGCGCCCGCAGAAAGTCCTGTCGGACTTTCAAGCATTCGCTCCCGCGCGAACATTTGTGAAACCCCGCCCTGTCCTCCTATCCGCCTCTCCTACCATCTCCCTATCCTCCTATCCCTCTGTCGCTATATCCCCAATCGCTGCGCTTCATTGGGGGTTATTGATATTCAGACCTGCGGTCTGTTAGGCTGTATTTGTTTTACATGGGGAAAAACTCCCGCACCGTAGGCCTCTTCCGTTTGGTTTTATGGATGGATTTCCATTTCTTTGTATGTGAATCAAAAAGTAAATAAATTATGTCGTTGAATAAAGTAATATTGATAGGCAACGTGGGCAAGGACCCCGATATTCGTTACTTTGATAACGGAGCCGCAGTTGCAAATTTCCCGATGGCTACGTCGGAAAGAGGGTATACGTTGGCTAACGGGACGGAAGTGCCCGAACGTACCGAGTGGCACAATATAACTGTTCGCCGCGAACAGGTTGCCTTCGTCGAAAAGTGGGTCAGGAAAGGTTCCTCCGTTTATGTCGAGGGCAAGATACGGACTCGTAACTACGACGATCAGGCAGGCATCAAGCGCTATGTGACGGAGATTTACGCCGATAGGATAGAGTTTTTCAACACAACCGCCAGAGCCGCCTCCGAGACACAATCGCCGGCAGCTTCGCCTTCTCAGTCCGCCGTTCAGCCTGCACAGTCTAAGGCGGAGCCTGCCTCTTTCAACCCGCCCTTATCTCCAGAGACAAAAACTTCGGACGATCTCCCGTTTTGACATGAGCCGACGGGGGGCGATATGGCTCTTTGCAGGAATGTGCGCCGGCCTTTCCTGCACTCATTATACGCCGAAACCGCGCGGGTATTTCCGCATAGAGCCGCCGTCGCCCGTCTACGCGGAGTTTTCGCCGGGCAATCTGCCGTGCGCCTTTAATATATCGTCGCTTGCCGGGGCGGAATTTTCGCCGGCAGTCGAGGATTGGATCAATCTGGCTTACCCGTCGCTCGGAGCGGTCATCTATTGCAGCTATCTGCCGGTGACCGCCTCTACGCTTGCGACGGTCGGAGATGAATCGCGAGCGTTGGCAGTCCGCCAGGTAAGAAACGGAGGACGCATCACGCAGCAGGCCTACGAAAATTCCAAGTCAAACGTGTACGCCCTATTGTACGAATCCGGCGGCGATTCGGCGGCGCCCATACAATTCGCCTTGACGGACAGCGTGTCGCACTTCTTTCGCGGAGCCTTAGTATACGACCGGGTTGCCGATGCGGACTCGCTGGCGCCTGTGACGCAATACCTGAAGGCCGACATCGTGGAGCTTATTCAATCTTTTAGCTGGAAAAAGTAATGCCTTTGTTTATGAAAAGCGTCCAACCGCTATTAGGCGTATGGAAGATAGACGAAAGCGCCGACGAACTTCTCGCCTTGCTGACGCGCAGGGATTGCCGGTCTATTCCGGCGGATATGCAGGCGGAAAGACGCCGGCGGGAGTGGCTGGCTGTGCGCGTTTTGCTCAAGGAACTTACAGGAGGCGAGGAAACTCCCATCGCATATCACACGGACGGAGCGCCGTATCTGCCGGAGAAAAAACTGCACATCAGCATCTCGCACACAAATGGATACGCAGCCGTCATACTGAGCGAACAGGGCCCCGTCGGCATAGACATCGAATACATCAGCGAGCGCATACACCGAGTGCGCAGACGTTTCATGCATCCGGATGAAGATGCTATGATCGACCGGAAGCATGAAACGGAGCACCTGATCATCTGCTGGTGCGCCAAAGAGACTCTGTTTAAACTTATAAGACGAGAGGAGACGGATTTCCGCGAACACTTGCGCCTCTCCCCCTTCGGATACGGGGAATCGGGAAGCATCACGGCTACGGAGACGTGTACGCCTGAGAGGGCGACGTATTCGCTGTTTTATATCGTCAATAAATATTTCGCCATGACATGCTCCCTGGATATGACGGTGGTCGGGCGTCCGTCGTTATTAAATTCGGCAATCACGGTCTTATTGTCCCTTATGAGATAGAAGAGGTAAGTCGTCGCCGATGCGCTTTCCATGGAACGTATGCGCGACAGTGGAAGGTCTGCATAAGGAGACGATTTGAATCCGTTCCAAACCTTTTGCGGGATGGTTTGCTGCGTCATGTTCCAGAAGTTAACTATCCACGTGTAGTTCTTGTTGAAGATGGACGTGAGGTAGGTTTCGCTTTGCAGCATTCCGACGCTTATCTCCGAGTTAATAACGTCTATCACCGATACGTCTACGATATCAATATCCGCGAACAGATTGTCTATCGCATTCATCAGGGCGGAAGGTATGACGACGGGCATATCGGTGCGGTTGTTTACATCGTCTATCACCTTGATAAAGTCGCCATACTGCGTAAAATAAAGGTTTGAGGATATGCGGCTGTTCGTCACATTCACGCTGTAAACAGGCGTCAGTTGTTTGCGATTAAGCACATACGCCCCTTTGACCTCCCAAGCGGCATACGCCGTGCGCGATAAAGATTCCGAGACGATGGGCTCCACCTGCTCGCTGTAAGATGCCGGTATTCTCCCCAGCGTCCATTCCCCGTTCTTCCCGAACCATGCTGAGGCAGCCTTTGAATCGAGGACAAAGTCAGCTACATAATATCCTTCTTCGAGCGACCAGTCAACCTCCTTAGCATTTGGGTATCTGGCGTCGAAAGAACTTAGGACTTGTTCGGTGGGACGAAACTTGTCGTCCTCCACTACCGTATCGGTCTCTTTGGAACAATCCACAAAAAGAAGCGTCAATAATCCGGCAACACATAACCGGAGGTAAAAACAGAAGCACAAGTAGAATTTCATACAAGTAAAATTTTAAAAATTCATAACCATTTTCCCATGAAGGAATCCATCTCGCCGGCATGGCCTTCGAGACTTTGAAGCAGCTTGAACTGCGCTTCGGCACGTTGCAGGTTATGGCCTGCGCGGTGTATTTTATAGTAAGTATCCCCATTGATATAGTCGGTCAGGAATCGGACGGTCTGCATATATGTGAGCAAACGTCCTCCGTAAGGCAGCAAACTTATTTCCAAGGGCGTGATAAAGGATTCGGCTGTTTCCATGTATCCTTCGGCGTATGCCTTGAAGGTCTCCATGTTGACAGACACGTTGTCGAGATTCTCGTCGTCTTCCGCGCCGGTGTTAGCTCCGGTGCGGATAAAGTCGCCTATATCCGAGAGCACGAAGCCCGGCATCACCGTATCCAGGTCGATTACGCAAAGCACATTTCCCTCTTCGTCGAACATGACGTTGTTGACTTTGGTGTCGCAATGGTTGATACGTTTCTTCAGCTTGCCGGCGCGATACAAATCTTCCTGTATGCACATCCCTCTCGCCCGTTTGTTTATCTCATGTATCAGGTCTTCCACCTCGCCGGCGCGACCGGCGGCATTCGCTTTCAGGGCGTCCCGAAACTGTTGCAGTCTAAATTCCATGTTATGGAAATTCGGAATTGTTTCGCCCAACCGCCCTTCCGGTATATCGGCAAGCATGGACTGGAAATCGCCGAAGGCTCTGCCTGCCTTGTGTGACAACTCCGGTGTAACCGCCTCATAACTGCGGCTACGGGGGATAAACAAGCATAGCCTCCAATAGTTTTCGCCGTCAAAGTAGTAATACTTCCCGTCTTTAGCCGGGATAAAGGTCAATACTTTGCGGTCGATATCCTCTTCTGCGCGTTCTTCTAATTTTCTGCGGATATGCGCCGTGACTATGCATATATTATTCATGAGCATCTCCACATCAGTAAATATGTGGTGGTTTATGCGCTGCAATATATATTTCGGCGCTCCGCCGGCTACGCATACTTTCAATGTGTCGTTGATATGGCCGTTACCGAAGGGTTCGACGGAAACGACGGTGTCGTCTTGTTGGAACCGGCTCAGGATATGTAGAAATTGTTCTTTTGTTTTCATTATTCGTTATTCGTTATACTTTGTGCTGTCAATAATGTAGAATCGGACACAAATCTAAAAAGAACCGGCGGAGTTACCAAATAAATGAATGTTTATATTCCGACCGGTTGCCGCAGGCGTCGGTAACGGTAAATTCCAGAAGATGTTCGCCCTGTGCGAGGCGTTTCCTGTCGAAGCGATACGTTACAAGCCCCTTTTTGCCGTCAAATTCAAAGAGGGCGAACCGTCCGTCTATCTCGCCGCGGTAGGTTTGCACCCCGCTAAGGTCATCGGAGATACGGAAGGCGATACGCTTGTCGCCGACCCATGCGGCGGGGCTAACCGGCGTAATGACGGGTGGGCGAACGTCCTGCATGATAGTGTAGCTTCCGAAATCGCGGATAGCGGCTTCTATCCATTTGTTTTTGTACGAGCCGCCTATCCAGATAGCGCGTTTGTTCTGTATCCTGACAATCCCGTACTTGCCGGCGTCGGCCGGAGCGTCGGTCGGCAAGTGCAGCGAAAGGAGCGCCTTGTCGTGGATCGGTATGGGACGGTCGTGGAGGACATGTATGTCCGATAATGCCGCGACGCCTGCCGGCTGTACGCTGTAACGGAAGTAGACGTCGTCGTAGAGGTTGCCGGCAGGAATGACGAGGCGCACTCCTTTCGCGCCGAAGCGATTCTCGCTTTTCCAGTGAAAATACTCCCCTTCGGTGTCCGGCGCGGGAATATCGCGCCTTTTTCCTTCGATAAGGAGCGTATGTTGCGCCGTGTTTCCGTATAAATCTCTCAGGCGGAAAGTTATCCGGTAGGTTCGCTCCTCGTCGATGTTTACAATGCCCCGTCCTTCATGTTCGATGAAGCCAACTTTGTTGCCGGGGTCGACGAATGTCTTCATATAAAAGACGCGACGCAGCTTCCACGCCTCATAGTCGATGAAACTGTTTACATAGCGTGTCTCGCTTGGGGAGAAGCTCCTGATCTGGCTGTTGAAAATCATCCGGTCATCCGCCGCCATAGCTACCCTCCGCACGCCGTAGATGTTGATGGTCCCGTCCATGTAATCGTACGCCTTCACCGCCAGGGCTATTTCCCCCCAGGCCTCTATCTTTACGGCAGCCTTCTTAGGGTCGCTTACGTTTATCTCCACGCTCCGGCTGCTTCCGTTCACGACTCCCCTTCCTTCCAACGGGTACACCTTGACGGCGTCTATACGCGGGGGCCGGGTGTCTTTAACTTCTTCCTTGTAACATTCCAGGGGGTCGAACAGCATTCCCGTTTCCGTATTGCGTATTTCAAAGTGCAGGTGAGGGCCGCCGGAGCTGCCGGTATTGCCCGACAGGGCGATGGCCTGTCCTTTTTTCACAGGAAACAGCTCCGGCTCAAGCGTCAGGTCTACCGAAAAGCTCTCCTGTTCATACTGCCGCTCTTTTACATAGTCGGCGATAGCGGCGGCAAAGCGTTGAAGATGGCCGTACACAGTCGTAGCCCCGTTTGGGTGATTCAGGTAAAGCGCATTCCCATATCCCCACGGACTGACCACAACGCGGGCTACGTATCCTTCCAGGACGGCATGGACAGGTTTCCCTTCCACGTTCTGGGTCTTAAAATCAATGCCTGCATGAAAATGATCGCTGCGCAACTCCCCGAAGTTCCCGCTGAGCAGGATAGGGAAATCGAACGGGCTCCCCCATTCCTGTGCGCGAAGGACAGCGGTCGTCGCCCACAAGAATATAAAGAAACAGAAAGATACGCACCTGTAATACATCAGTCCGGTAAAAGATTAAATTCCTCCTTCAGCTTACGCAGAAGAGGATTGATATTCAGGAGATGCTCATACTTCTCCGAAGAAGTATAGGCGAGCTTCTTCTCATTCGCCTCGCTTATCTTCACACGCATACTGAGGCGCGTATTCCCCAAACATTTGCGCAGGTAAGGCAGCAACCTTGAACTATCGTTCAGCAATTCATCCTCCTGCACGCGGTTGTGCACGGAAACCTCAAAACAGTAATCCTCCTCCAGCGTCGGCTTGCAATTCACCATCGTACTCTTCAGGTAAGCGTTGCCCTCCATAGCCTGCGCATACTCGTCCCAGCGCCGAATCAGGCCCTCCGTGTCAACCGGCGCCAGCAACTCCTTCTCCGCCGTATCCGTAGACGCGCCGGCATCGGCCTGCTCTTCCTTCTTCATCCTTTTTATAGAAGTGGAGATAACCGGAGACGCCGTCCTGCCGCCCGCCGGCTCAGCCTGACGGGGAGCAACCACGGTCGGGTTCGGGTTCGTGAGCGGCGCCGCCACAGCAGTATCCGCCTGCCGCGACTCCCTGCCCGGCTCGCCGGAGACGTCTACCGCTTCAATCAGGAGTTTTTTTTTACTATCGTCCGGCGGCGACTTCATTAACTGGCACAATTGAATCATCGCAAGCTCCAGCATCAAGCGTTTATTACGGCTGGCGCGATAATTCAGGTCGCACGCATTAGTTATCTCGATGGCCTTGAAGAGAAACGCTTCCGGACAGCGCTTGGCCGTCTCCTTATACCGCTCGCGTATCGAGGCCCCTACCTCGAACAAAACGAGCGTAGCCTCATCCTTGCAAACAAACAAATCCCTGAAATGCGAAGCCAGACCGGTAATAACGTTCTGCCCGTCGAAGCCCTTGCACAATATCTCGTTCAGCGTCAGCTCCGCCTCCCTGACATTTCCCTCCAACATACTGTCGGTAAGCCGGAAGTAATACTCGTAATCAAGCACGTTAAGATTGTCTATCACCGCCCGGTACGTCACGACGCCATTAGTAAAACTAACGACCTGGTCAAAGATGGACAACGCATCCCTCATCCCCCCATCGGCCTTTTGAGCGATAACGTTAAGAGCCTCCGCCTCAACGCTCACCCCTTCCTGCGCCGCAACATATCCCAGATGCTCGACCATGTCGGCGACCGAGATTCGGGAGAAATCATATATCTGGCAACGCGACAAGATCGTAGGTATCACTTTATGCTTCTCCGTCGTGGCGAGAATGAACAAAACATGGCGCGGCGGCTCCTCCAACGTCTTAAGGAAAGCGTTAAAAGCCTGCGAGCTCAGCATGTGCACCTCGTCGATAATAAATACCTTGTACTTGCCCACGGCGGGCGGTATCCTGACCTGATCGATAAGGGCGCGAATATCGTCCACCGAGTTATTCGACGCCGCATCAAGTTCATGTATATTGTACGAACGCTGCTCGTCAAAAGCCAGGCAAGATTCGCACGCATTGCACGCATCCCCCTCCGCCGTAGGATTCAAACAATTGATAGTCTTCGCAAATATACGAGCGCAAGACGTTTTCCCGACCCCTCTCGGCCCGCAGAAAAGATAAGCATGCGCCAACTTATTGCCCGCAATAGCATGCTTCAATGTAGTAGTAAGCGACCTCTGCCCGACCACGCTGCGGAAAGTCGAAGGGCGATACTTCCTCGCCGATACGATATAATCATCCATTTCCATTCAATTCTTAGTGACACTCTGCCACAAATGTAAGAAAATAATCAAACACCGGCTATCCGCAGCAGACGCCCTCGTATTTATCAAGCACTTCCGACAGTATTTACGCCGCCCGGAGCATGTCGCCATCACTACTATACAGTCCCGACCCTATCCCGCGCCTAAGCGACATATACTCGCGCCTCCTGAGAGCCGAAGCGGCCTTTACATACTTCGTCTCAACCGCCTTCGGACTACGTTTATAAACATCATTTTCCTTTTCAAACAACAGCGCAAACCTTTTCCACAAAGGAACAATCACCTCCGACATCTCCCGCCCCTTAATGAACGCAGAAATAGAATTATAAAAGTAGAAATGCTCCGCATTGTTAGCATGACTAATTATCCACCGGTAATTTTTAAGTGT
>JAIRZN010000068.1 GCA_031267205.1 Tannerellaceae bacterium
CGTCGCCGTCGCGTGTTTTTTATACATGAAATAATTGTTACATTTGCGCCGTTGCCGGTTCGGCAGCTTCATCGGAACGTATAAATCTTAATAATTATGGGTACAAACAAAATCATCGGGGCGAAGATTAAAACCATGCGCGAAGCAAAGCGTCTCAGTCCGGCGGAAGTGGCCGAACGCTCCGGTTTAAGCGTAGAACAAATCGGGAGAATTGAGGACAATGTGGATTTCCCTTCCTTAGCCCCGTTGATCAAGATAGCTCGCGTACTGGGCGTTAGGCTTGGGACGTTTCTCGACGACCAGGCGGAGCTTGGGCCAGTGGTCTGCCGTAAGAACGATAGCCGGGAGGAGAATACGATAAGCTTCTCCAATAACTCGGCCGCATCGCACAAGCATATGGACTATCACTCATTGTCGCAGGACAAGTCGGGCAGGCATATGGAGACGTTCCTCATCGACGTAGCCCCGTCCGGCGGCGCGGACTTTATTCCCTCTACGCATGAAGGCGAGGAATTTATCTATGTCCTCGAAGGAATTATCGAGATCAATTACGGCCAAGCGGCGTATGTCCTCGAAGAAGGCGACAGTATATATTACGACTCCATTGTCGCCCACCATGTACATGCGTACAACGGGAACCGGTCAAAAATACTCGGAGTTGTATATACTCCATATTGAAGAAGCTAATGGAACTGCAAGAACGAACACTCGGACAATGGCTTGAGCATTGGGCCGCGGCGACGCCCGGCAAGGAGTACCTTGTATACTCCGACCGCGACCTGCGGTTTACGTGGGAAGACTTCAACCGGCGCGTCGACCGCATGGCTAAAGGCATGCTTGCCATCGGTATAAGGAAAGGGACGCACGTAGGCCTCTGGGCGACAAACGTGCCCGACTGGCTAACCTTCCTTTTCGCCGGCGCGAAAATAGGAGCCGTGTTAGTGACGGTCAATACCAACTATAAGCAAAGCGAGCTCGAATACTTGGCGAAGGATTCCGACCTGCATACCCTCTGCATCACCGAAGGCGTCTTTGACGGCAGCTATATTGACATGGTCTACGCCATGCTGCCGGAGCTGAGGGATTCGCAGCGCGGCTTCCTTAAGAGCAAACGCTTCCCGGCGCTGAAGAATATCGTGTTCATAGGCCAGGAAAAATACCGTGGGATGTATAATACCGCCGAGCTGCTGCTGCTGGGCGCCAATGTCGGCAATGATACCCTGGACGCAGCTAAGGCGGATACGAGTTGCCACGACGTGGTAAACATGCAATACACCTCCGGCACGACAGGATTCCCGAAGGGTGTCATGCTGACGCACCATAATATAACGAACAACGGGTATTTCACGGGCGAGGGAATGGGCTTCACCTCCGCCGACAAGCTGTGCTGCTGCGTGCCGCTGTTCCACTGCTTCGGCGTGGTGCTGGCAAGCATGAACGTACTGACGCACGGGTGTACGCAGGTGATGGTCGAACGGTTCGACCCGCTGGTTGTCCTGGCCTCCGTACATAAGGAACGCTGCACCGCCCTGTATGGAGTGCCGACCATGTTCATAGCGGAGCTTAACCACCCTATGTTCGGGATGTTCGACCTGACGTCGCTGCGCACCGGCATCATGGCGGGCTCGCTATGCCCCGAAGATGTAATGAGGGCCGTTACGGACAAGATGCACATAACGCATATCACAAGCGTATACGGCTTGACGGAGAGCTCGCCGGGCATGACGCATTCCACCTTGACGGATAGCTTCGAGGAACGCTGTACGACGGTAGGCAAGGAGTATCCCTTTACGGAAGTAACCGTACTTGACCCCGAAACGGGCGAGCAATGCGCCGACGGGGAACAGGGCGAAATCTGCTGCCGCGGCTACCTGGTGATGAAAGGCTACTACAAAAAGCCCGAAGCTACGGCCGAAGTGATAGACCCCAACGGATGGCTGCACAGCGGCGACCTCGGCATCCGCGACAACGCCGGCAACTACCGTATAACAGGCCGTATCAAGGATATGATCATACGCGGCGGCGAAAACATCTATCCCCGCGAAATAGAAGACTTCCTGTACAAGAAAGAAGGCGTCAAGGACGTGCAGGTCGTAGGCGTGGCTTCGGAGAAATACGGCGAAGAGGTAGGCGCCTTCATCATCCTGCACGAAGGAATAACAATGAGCGAGGAGGAAATCAAGGACTTTTGCCGCGGGCAGATAGCGCGCCACAAGATACCGCGATACATCTTCTTCGTCGACAGCTTCCCGCTGACAGGCAGCGGCAAGATACAGAAGTTCAAGCTCAGGGAACTAAGCATGCAACTACTCGCACAAGATTAATACGCAACCGTAAAAAGAGGGCAAACAATAATGGATAGACTAATACTGACCATCGGGCGGCAATTCGGCAGCGGAGGTCGCGAAATAGGGAAAAGCCTGGCGGACGCGCTCGGCATATCCTTCTATGACAAGGAACTTATCACGCTCGCAGCGCAGGAGAGCGGCCTATGCCGCGAAGTTTTTGAGAGGAGCGACGAAAGGACATCGCAAGCCCTGTCCCACCTCTTCTCCGCCGGCATACCTTACCCCGGAGTAGCGTACACGCCGTACTCCGACATCCTGTCCGGCGAGGGATTATTCAAGATACAGAGCGATGCCATCCGTAAGCTCGCCGCTACGGAGTCGTGCGTCATAGTAGGCCGCTGTGCAGACTATATACTCAGGGATCATCCGGGATGCGTCAGCTTTTTCATCCACGATACGCGCCCCAACCGCATACGGCGCATCGCCGAGAGGCTGCAAGTATCCGCCGAGCAGGCGAAGGATCTTATCGCCAAGACGGATAAATCACGCGCCGCATACTACGGCTATTACACGGACAAGGTGTGGGGCATGTCTTGCTCGTACAATTTTTCCATCGACGCATCCGTCCTGGGGATAAGCGAAACGGTTTGTTTCATGAAGAATTTCATCGACCGCAAGTCAACCCGCGGGGCATAGGTGTGCGGCAGGTTTGCGGGGCTTCACTCGGCGATAACCAAGTAATAGTTTTTGCGGCCTTTCTGCGCAAGCAGGTATTTGCCGTTAATGAGGCAGGAGGCATTGATCACGGCATCCGGGTCGGACAGCTTTTCCTTGTTTAAACTGATGCCTCCGCTAAGCGTCAACTTGCGCATCTCCCCCTTGGAAGGAAAGACGGAGGCCTTTACGGTAAGCAACTCCACAGCCTTCACGCCTGCCGACAGTTCATCCCTTGAAATATTAAAGCGCGGCACGCCGTCCAGTACCGCGAGCAATGTCTCCTCGTCCAATTTGCGCAACGTTTCCGACGTGGAGTCGCCGAATAGCACCCCCGACGCCTCGACGGCCGTTGCACAGTCTGCGTCCGAGTGCACCATTGTCGTGATTTCCCTTGCAAGCCTCTTCTGCAACGGTCGCAGGTGCGGGGCGGCGGTTTGTTGTTCCGTTATCGAGGCTATTTCCTCCCTGCCGAGCGGCGTAAATATCTTGATATACTTAGCGGCGTCTTCGTCGCTCACGTTGAGCCAGAATTGATAGAAGGCATAGGGTGAGGTGTAGCGGCGGTCGAGCCATATATTACCCGATTCGGTCTTGCCGAACTTGGAGCCGTCTGCTTTTGTGATAAGCGGGCATACTAAGGCGAAGGCCTCCCCACCTTCCTTGCGCCGTATGAGCTCTGTCCCGGTAGTTATGTTACCCCACTGGTCGGATCCACCCATTTGGAGGCGGCATCCTTCGTGTTGGTAAAGATAAAGGTAGTCGTATCCTTGCAGTAACTGGTAGGAGAACTCGGTAAACGACATGCCCGCATTCGATTCACTGCCCAGTCGCTTCTTTACGGAGTCTTTCGCCATCATGTAATTTACTGTTATATGCTTACCGATGTCGCGTATGAAATCGAGGAATAGATAGTCTTTCATCCAGTCGTAGTTGTTGACCAACCTTGCCGCATTGGGCGCGTCGGAATCGAAGTCGAGGAAGCGCGACAATTGTTTCTTTATGCTTTCCTGGTTGTGGCGCAGCGTAGCCTCGTCTAAGAGTTTGCGTTCGGACGACTTCATAGACGGGTCGCCTATCATGCCAGTTGCTCCGCCTACGAGGGCGATGGGGCGATGCCCGGCGCTTTGGAAATGCTTCAGCATCATGACGCTTACCAAGTGTCCGATGTGCAGCGAATCCGCCGTAGGATCTATCCCGACGTATGCGGAGGTCATTTCTTTCCGCAACTGTTCTTCCGTTCCCGGCATGAGGTCGTGTATCATGCCCCGCCATTTTAATTCTTCTACAAAGTTCATTGTGTATGTATTCCTTTTTTAAGTTACTTGATAATAGGGCAAAGGTAGTACTTATTTGCCGTTTCGCCGCAACGGGGCGCAGTCAGGGCACAGGGTCGAAGCCGCTCCCGCCCCATGGGTGACAACGCAGGATGCGTCGTGTCGCGAGGTAAAGTCCTTTGAAGGGGCCGTGTTTCTTCAGGGCTTGTATGGCGTATTCGGAACATGTCGGGGCGTAGCGGCAGGAGGCCGGCGTGTATGGGGATATACAATATTTGTAGAAGTAGACGGGCGCCAGGAGGAGGTATATGACGAGGCTCCGCATCATGTTTTGGACTTTAGTATGCGTGTAGCTTTCTTCATAGCCTTGTCCATCTCCGCAAAGGAGCCTGCTTCATGGCCGACGTAGAGGAAGGCGATCAATAAATACCTGCCGCTTGCCGCCCATTCGTCGACGATCTCCTGCTTGCGCATGCGGTATGCTTCGCGCACTAAGCGTTTGACGCGGTTACGGCCTACGGCCTTCTTAATTCTCTTTTTGGGGACGCTTATCATCACTGATATCCGTGAGGCGGACGGTTTTTCTACGTCTAAGTATATAATGCGTAATGGATAGGCGGAAAAAGATGCTCCTTTCTCAAAGAGTAACTCTATATCGCGTTTGAGCGTAAGATGTTCCGCTTTGGGAAAGGAGCATGTCTTATTTGTCATCGTCTTTCCCGTTGGGCTGTTCCTTCCTCAAGTACAGTTCCAGGGCGGCTGTCATGGAGGGAGCTTCCGGGGTGGGCGCTTCTACGTCTAATCGCAGACCGGCGTCTTTAACCGCTTTGGCGGTGGTGGGACCGAAGCAGCCGATTCGTATATCATTCTGCTTGAAGTCGGGAAAGTTCTTCATTAATGAGGCTATACCCGAAGGGCTAAAGAACAGCAGCATGTCGTAGTCGAAACTTTCGCCGTCGGAAAAGCTATTACTCACAGTGCGGAACATCACGGCCTTGGCGTAGCGTACTTTCTTGGCGTCGAGAAGGCGGAACAGGTCGTCCCTGTGTACATCCGATACGGGGGCTAAGTACGTTTCTTTTGGATGTTTCCCTATTAATGTTGCGAGCTCTTCGACCTTGCCGGCTTGTCCGAAGAAGATTTTACGCTTGCGGTAGACTGTGTATTTCTGAAGGTATACCGCTATCGCTTCCGTCATGCAGAAGTACTTCATTGTTTCGGGCACCATAATCCTCAATTCCCCGCACATGTGGAAAAAATGGTCGATCGCCGTGCGGGCGGTGAAGATGATTGCGGAATAATCGAGCACGGATATGCGCTGCTGCCTGAATTCCTTCGCCGATACGGCTTCTATCTTTATAAACGGCCTGAAGTCAATTTCTATACCGTACTTTTCCGCAATGTCGAAGTATGGCGACCTTTCTGTTTCAGGCTTTGGCTGCGATACCAACAACCTTTTTACTTTTAATGGCATACTGCTCACTTTCAATATAGATTATATAAATAAATTACTCCTTCATATATAAGGACGAGAGGCAAAATTTCCTGGGCGCAAAGGTATAAAATAATATACAGAAAACCTACCCCCCTGATATTAAATACTATTATCGTCCTGTATGCTATTATCATACGCCACATCGCATATAGCGCGACGGCGGCGTACAGCGTCATCCTACTGTCGACCGAAGTATAGGCCGCGCTTATCACGGGTATGTACATTGCGGCTCCGAACAGACCGGCCGAGGCGGAGTATCCCGAATACCAGGCCTTGTACAGGCCGGACGCGGCGAATATATATCCGCATGCGTTATACATCAGTTGCTTCAGGACGTAAAACCCGAACGTTAGGGCAAGGATTATCCCTATCGCGGCGAGGTTGCCCTTTATCGTCGGATAGCCGGGTATGTATCCATACGTTTGCCCCATAATATATATGTATACGGAGCACAGGAGGAGGAACTGGAATATCATAAACGCGCGGAAGGCGCTTTCGTTGCCGCTTACGCTCTCAAACAGGCTCTGGCGATCCTTTACCTGGAAAATGTCGCGCACCATCTTGAGGAACAGGTGGTAATTCGCGCGAAACACTATGCCGAAGGCGATGAAAAGCGTCGACAACAGGGCGAAGATTACATCATCCGTCAATTGCCTTCCCGCTACCTCAATGCCTGTGTATCCTTCAAATCCGTTCATCGACGCTCGCTTTATGTTTCGCCGGACAAAGGTAAGGAAATAATAAAAAAATTATCTTTATCCCCTCATAAGAGGATAAAAGAGGCCTGCACGGCGTTTACCTTTATGCGCTCGAACAACTTACTTACTTAAATTTATACGCAATGAAAAAGTTACTATGTTTCTTTCTCCTCGCCCTGCCCTTTTCTTTACAGGCGCAAAGGCTTTGGAAATATCCGACAAGGGTAAACAAAAAGTAAAGGTGGATAAGAAAATTATGCATAAGATCCCAAAAAAATGCAAGATAGCAGCGAAACAGATAAAGAAATCCCGCCACCACTCTTAATGTTCTTCAAACTGAAGTCGCAGACAGAGTAGTGGCGGGAACTTTTTTTGCAATCTACATTCGATCACTACTATTGTCCACCACTATAACTGTATATCGAAGTGAACCTGCCAATGATTTCAGATGGTCCTTCTTCTGTATTCGCATTTGGCGCACCATTGGCATCATATGGATCAAATCCGGGGTCTTCTATTGAACATGAAGACGCAAGAACAAAAAGAACAACAGCAGTCATGACCACTTTTTTGTTGCAAATAAATTTTTTGAGCATAATAATAAAGTATTTAATAAATTAATTGGTTTTACAAATGTAGGGAAATGTTTAATGCGATTGAATAGTTCGGTACAACCAATAGTATATTTTTTTATCACCTTCGGCGGAAGGATTGACTACTACTCCGAACCGGGCAAGGGCACAGAAGCGAACATTGAGATTGATTTGTAGCCGCCTTACGCGATTTATTCCGCGCCGCAGCCAAACAGAAGAAAAAAACATAAGGTTTTTGTTAAGTACATAAAAAAATCCCGCCACCACTCTTAATGTTCTTCAAACTGAAGTCGCAGACAGAGTAGTGGCGGGAACTTTTTTGGAAACCCACAGATTCAATTACTACAATTGTCACTGATAACTGTATATCGCAGTGATCCTGCCAATGATTTCAGATGGTCCTTCTTCTGTATTCGCATTTGGCGCACCATTAGCATCAGATGGATCAAATCCTGGGTCTTCTATTGAACATGAAGATGCAAGAACAAAAAGAACAACAGCAGTCATGACCACTTTTTTGTTGCAAATAAATTTTCTGATCATAATCATAAAGTATTTAATAAATTAATTGATTTCACAAATGTAGGGAAATGTTTAATGCGATTGAATAGTTCAGCACAACTAATAGTATATTTTTTTATCACCTTCGGCGGGAGGATTGACTACTACTCCGAACCGGGCAAGGGCACAGAAGCGAATATTGAGATTGATTTGTAGCTTTCTTAGCCTAAGAAACGAGCAAACCGCGCGGCGCGGAACTTTCTTTCCGTAAGAAATTAGCAAATCAGCCGGCGGGGAACTTTCTTAGCCTAAGAAATTAGCAAATCACGCGGCGGGAAGCTTTCTTTCCGTAAGAAACAAAGAAATCGCGCGACGCGGAGCTTTCTTCCCGTAAGAAACGAAGAAACCGCGCGGCGAGAAGCTTTCTTAGCCTAAGAAACGGGGAAACCGCGCGGCGCGGAGCTTTCTTATCCTAAGAAACGAAGAAACCGCGCAGCGAGAAGCTTTCTTAGCCTAAGAAACGGGGAAACCGCGCGGCGTGGTGCGGAAATTGTTGATGTTATGAGGGTGCAAAGAAAAAGGGCGCTACCGTTGTTAACGGCGACGCCCTTTGGGTTGTAAGGCTTGTTTCTTAAGCGATGTTATTCTTCGGCAGCCTCTTTGTCTTTGCTATTGCGCGCTGCGTGCTGCGAGGAGAGGGTGCGGTATTTTTTTACCGTCGAGTTCCAGGCTATCACGAAGTTGTACGTTATATTCCCGAAGAGTGTCGGGTCGAACTTCTGACTGCCGTCATGATCTGCAAGGTCGAGGCTTTCGGGTTCCACGGCGACGTCTCCGCCCAGTCCTGCAGTAATGAGGATTGAGTCGATGACTGTTATCATACTGCTGTACAGGACGTCGACCTGCTGGCGGATTGAGGTAAGACTTTCGTTCGGTTTGATGATGTCTTCCTGCGTCCTCTGGTCCCACAGTTTGAGGAAAGCCTTCTGTGCGTTTTCGACGACTTTCACCCAGGGTCTTAGTCCAAGCAGTTCGGTGTTTTCCACATACCTGTCTTCGCCAAGATCCTGCAGGAGGTTGTATACCGATGCGGAGGCTTCGGCGTAACTACCACGGAGGACGTTCTTCTGGTATCCTTGCAAGAGGTTGTAGAGATGCATGGCGGCGTCTTTTTTGCCGGCGTCGGGATCTCCCTGGAAGCCTTTGGCTATCTCAAGCAGCCGGCGGAAGCCGTTTTTCCGGTCGGTATTAGCCGTCGCGATGAGCTTTGTATAATAGCTCTTCTTGAGCGACTGGATAAGCAGGTCGGCTATCTTGTAAAGTGCAAGGAAATCCTTGAACAATTCCTTAATGCCGATCTTTTCCGAGTCGTAAAGCTCCACATACTTCTTATAAATGGTGAAAAACTCAAACCATTCTTCATTCCTCAGCCGTGTTTTGTTGAAGCGTGATACTTTCATTCGAATGTGCTTTAAAGGGTTAATAAATTGAGGCCAAATATACATATTAGTTGGAGGAAAACAATAGTGTGCGGTATTTTTTTTCGGTCCGGACGCAATTTTTTTTTGACGCCTATTTGCGCGATGCATTATTAATATTATTTAACGTCAAGTATAGCATCGTATTACGAAACATTCGTAGATTTGCGAAATAATCGTAATAAAGCATACAATATCATGGAAAGATTAACTCCCCAGGAAGAAACGGTGATGCTCGAGATCTGGCAGAACGAGCCTTGCTACATTAAGGATATATTGGAGAAGTACCCGGAGCCAAGGCCCCCGTATACGACTGTGGCCTCGATTGTCAAAAACTTGGAGCGCAAGAAATATGTTTCGTCCGTACGCTACGGTAATACCTGCCGTTATGCGTCGCTCGTTTCCGAGGGCGAATATAAGCGCAAGTTCATGAGCGGCATAGTTCGTAATTACTTTGCCGATTCGTATAAGGAGATGGTATCGTTTTTTGCGCAGGAGCAAAAGATTTCGGCGGCCGATCTCGCGGATATTATACGTATGATTGAAGAAGGTAAAAGATAATCGCCGCCCTTATGTCAGCAGAAGTAATATATTATATGAAGGCGAACGTGGCGATAGCGGTCTTTTGGACGTTTTACGCAATGTTTCTACGTCGCGATACCTTCTTTGGCCTGCGCCGCGTATCGCTCATGGCCTTTTATGCCGCAGCCGTAGCCTTCCCGTTGGTCGACCTGAGCAAATGGTTTGCAGGAGATGGGATTATGACGGGCGTTATGGAGACTTACGCCTCTTTATTACCCGTAATAACCGGCGGCGACGCCACTGTTGCCGCTACCGGTAATACGCCGGCGTGGGCGCACATCCTTGCGGCCGTATACTTGGGCGTGACCTTGTCCTTGGCCCTGCGCTTCGGCCTGCAATTGAGGCGCATACTCAGGCTGAAGGCCTCCAGCCGCGAGGATTGCATATCCGGCGTCAAGGTGTACGAAACATCTTCGGAGACGGGCCCATTCTCGTTCTTCGGCATGATTTTTATCTCGCCGGGCCGGCATACCCCGCGCGAGATGGAGGAGATACTTGCCCATGAACGCTGCCATTCGCTGGGCCTGCACTCGGTTGATGTCATAGTAAGCGAACTTATGTGCATAATGTTCTGGCTTAATCCCTTTGTATGGATGTTGAGGCGCGAGGTGCGCTGTAACCTTGAATACATTGCCGACAACCGCGTGCTCGCCGC
Source organism: Tannerellaceae bacterium (assembly GCA_031267205.1). Lineage (GTDB taxonomy): Bacteria > Bacteroidota > Bacteroidia > Bacteroidales > Tannerellaceae > DFXE01. The sequence continues at coordinate 10,282 of JAIRZN010000068.1, forward strand.
CGGCTTTGACGGCAAGGTTTACCAGTATCACCTGCTCGACCTCGCCTGCCGCCCTGCAAATATACAGGCAAACATATATAATCATTTTAATGTATCACATTTAAAAAACAGAATCCGTATGATGAACAAAAAACGTTCAAGAGCAATTGAAAGAACGAAGTACCTTATCCTTTTGCCGCTCGCAGCAATGCTCACGCTGCCGGCAAGCATCGAATCGGTCCCCATGGTAACGCCCCCCGCGCCCGTGGCCGCTATCCTGAACATAAGTCCGCCGCAAGACGCGCAGCGCGAAGTCTACGCCGTAGTAGAAGAGATGCCCCAGTACCCAGGGGGAGAAACTGCGCTGCTGAAGTTTATCTTCACCTCGGTTGACTATCCCGTGGAGGCGCAACAGAAGGGAGAACAAGGCCGCGTAATCTGCGCTTTCGTAATAGAGAGCGACGGCAGCATAACCGGAGCGAAAGTACTGAATGGTATCAGCCCGCAGTTAGACGCCGAAGCGCTGCGCGTAATAGGTTTGTTCCCTAAATGGACGCCCGGCAAAATGAAAGGGCAAGCCGTAGCCGTGCGCTACGTCATCCCCGTAACATTCCGCCTGCAATAAAGAGCCCCGTCGCCGGTATTCACGCTGCCGCTACCCCTTGCGTTTTCCAGAGAAGCCGCAAGGAGTTAGCGGCAGCGTTTTTTTACTCCCCCCTATGCAGCCGGCCGCCTTTCACGGGAAAAATAAAGAAAACACAACAAATTGCGTTCAAGTGTGCGTGTGTGTTATACAAAATACTATATTTGCACGGCACACTTTAACAATTTACATGTATTAATGAGAAATAGTCTTACAATTGATAAATCTATTATGAAACGAAGCGCGAAGGTGGCGCCTGTGTCGCAGGTTATAAGCAAACAAGTTGCGGAGTTACATACTAACATCTTAAAATTTATATATATGAAAAACGTACTTATTCTGATCACCGCTTTATGCTTCGCCCTTTCGTGCGCGCATAAGCCTACGCCCGAAGAACAGACCGTAAACCGTCTCAAGCAGGAAATTGTGCAAGACCTTACGGAGAATATCCTGCCGTTCTGGGCAAACCACTCGCCGGATCCATCCGGCGGATTCTACGGGACGCTACTGTATGACGGTACGCCGGTCGACACCGCCGAAAAGGGCGGCATACTCAATGCGCGGCTCCTGTGGACGTACTCATCCGCCTACCGTATGCTGAAGGACGAGAATTACAAGAAGCTTGCCGACCACGCGCAGCGTTATTTCATCGACCACTTCATCGACAAGGAATTTGGCGGCTCGTATTATGTACTCAACGCCGACGGCTCGCCGCTGATGACGCAAAAAAACACGTATCAGAACGCCTTTGCCGTATATGGCCTATCGGAACACTACCGCGCCACCGGCAACCAGGAAAGCCTCGAAGCAGCAATCGGCATATACAACAAATTGGTCGCATATGCCTTCGATCCCGAACTGAAGGGCTTCATCGAGGGCTGTTCGCGCGAGTGGGAAGCAAGCGGACGCGGATTGTCAAAGACTATGAACACCAATTTGCACGTACTCGAAGCGCTTACCAACCTCTATCGCGTATGGCAAGATCCGGGCCTCAAGCAGCAACTAACGGACGAGATAGATATAATGTGTCACAGGATACTCGACCAATCCACCTGGCACGAAATACTCTACCTGTCGATGAGCTGGGAACCAAGCCCGATGCGTATCGACTCCTACGGCCACGACATAGAATTTTCGTGGCTCCTTGTCGAAGCCGCCGAAGTATTGGGCGATGAAGTCATACTTGAAGACACCAAGCGCATAGCCGTCAACTTAGCAGACGTACAGATAAAAGAAGGCCTGTCGCCGGAAGGCTACCTGCACGGCGAGAAGTTCTACGGCGAACGCCCCGCATTCCCCGGCATGCCGCAGGAAACACGTCACCGTCTTGAATGGTGGCCCCAGGCGGAGGCAGTAGTAGGATTCATCAATGCCTGGCAGATAAGCGGCGACGCAAAATTCTTGGATGCCGCAGTTTTGGCATGGGAGTGGACGAAGAAATATATGATAGACCACGAATACGGCGAATGGTACGGCAATGTTTACGAAGACGGCACACCGATGAAGGAATTTGCTAAAGCCAGCCAGTGGAGATGCCCTTACCACAACAGCCGTATGGGTTTTGAAATCATGACACGCTTCCAATGACATCTTTAGTTATCAACTATATTATTGTTTAATTCTTAATTTTATAGCACCATGAAACGTATATTATGCATTTTGTTCGTATCCATCCTGGCAAGCGCCTCAGCCTTTTCCGGGAATTACAAGAGTTTTAAAGTATCCGTCTATACCAGGGCGTATGAGGTAGAAAAGATGAAAGATCTGCACTGGCTTGATTCCACCTGGAACATAATCTCCAGCCAGATCAAGGTAGACAAGATATACCTTGAAACACATCGCGACTTACACATAGTTCCGAGCGAAACACTGGAACAGGCCAAGAAGTTCTTCGCAGAAAAGGGCGTCGAAACGGGCGGCGGCATCACTTACACCATCAACGAAGCCAACAACTTCGAGACCTTCTGCTACTCTAATCCCGAACACAGGAAACTTGTCCAGGAAATAGCCGAACATACAGCTAAACACTTCGACGACTTTATCCTCGACGACTTTTTCTTCACAAGCTGCAAGTCGGACATCGAGATCAAGGCCAAAGGCGCAAAGAGCTGGACGCAATACCGTATAGACCTCATGACTGAAGCAGGGCAGAACCTTGTCATAAAGCCGGCTAAAAAAGTAAACCCAAAAGTGAAGGTTATCATCAAATACCCCAATTGGTACGACCATTTTCAAGGATTGGGCTTCGACCTCAAGAACGGGCCGCAAATATTTGACGGAGTATGGACAGGTACCGAGACACGTGACCCCTCGTCGGCTCAACACCTCCAGAATTACTTAGGATATAATATCATAAGATACTTTGAAAACCTGCGCCCCGGTCACAACTACGGCGGATGGGTAGATAGCGGAGGCTCCAATATGGGTATGGACAGATATGCGGAACAGCTATGGCTCACCTTCTTCGCTAAAGCCCCAGAAATGGCCCTCTTCGCCTACAATCAGCTAATCGGCGTACAACTCAGGCCCGAACAGCATCGCACCCCCTGGCAGGGACAAGGCACAAGCTTCGACTACGACGAAATGATGAAGCCTGTCAACCTCAACGGCAAAACCGTAACGCCAACCACCCTCGCCCGCGCCGCAGGATATACGTTTGAAAGCATCGACAATTTCATCTACAAGCTGGGCAAGCCTATCGGCATCAAAACATACAAACCTTATCATACGCTCGGCGACGACTTCCTGCAAAACTATCTTGGTATGATAGGACTGCCTATGGACGAATATTCCGACTTCCCAACCGACCAAAAGGTAGTCCTCCTCACCGAACAGGCTAAAGGAGATCCCGACATCATCAATAAGATAAAAGGACAGTTAACCAAAGGCAACGATATCGTAATCACCAGCGGACTACTTGCCGCAATTCCCGAAAAGATTGCCGACATAGCCGAACTGAGAGCCGATAAACTCGCTTTGGTAAACGACTTCGGCTTCGCAGGGAAAACAGATAAGGACATTCTCGTCAGGCAAGTGCTTTACCAGACTAATGACTCCTGGGAAACAATAAGCGCCGGACGACCTCTCACGGGAGGCACAAGCGGATACCCCGTAGTATTGCGCGCCCCGTACTCACAAGGCAACCTCTATGTCATCACCATACCGGAAGACTTCGGCAACCTCTATGACTATCCCACAGGCGTCCTCAATGCTTTCCGCCAGATATTAAGCAAAGACTTGGAAGTGCGTATCGACGCGCCTGCTAAAGTAGGATTGTTTGTCTATGACAACGGCACATTCATAGTCGAATCATTCCTCGACTATCCCGTCACCATCAATGTGAACACAACCGACAACATTACCGTTATAACCGACATACTCTCCGGCATCAAGGTAGACAAACAACCCGAAGCCAATGCCGGGCCAAGCATCTTCGGACGCCGTTTCCGCCCGGACGACAAGAACAATGTTTTCCGCGTAACGCTCATGCCCCACTCATATAAAGTATTCCAAAAGAATTAATAGAATCATTATGAAAGACGTAAAGAACACGACGTTGGTATATACCGTAGCAACCCTCGTTGTTTTATTAGGACTTATGCCCGGAACAATCTCCGCGCAAACCGAAGTGATGGCCTGGGGCAATATGACAGGCATACGAGTCGAAGGACAACTGATAGAATTTGAATCATCCTTCCGCGTCGTCGAAACAGGCTGGACGGATATGGACTTTACCGGCAGGGAACGGCAAAACACGCAATACAGCCGCAGCGGTGAAGCCCAGACAGTGAAAAGTTCCGTGAAACGCGTAAACTTTGAACAGACAGTAGAAGACAAGGGCAAGGGAATAGCCGCCGTATCGCTCTCCTACACTTCCGACACCGCACGTCGCGTCGAAGGCGTTTACTATGGATTGGAACTGCCCTCCAAACGCTACGCAACAGGAACGGTCAAAGTAGGCAACGCCGCGCCGATACCCATTACGCTCAATGGAACTTCGCGTAAGGCCTCCGGACGACAAATTACTATCGAAGGCGAAGGGCGAAACATCGCAATAAATTTCACTTCCGCCGTGACCGCCTTCCTCCATAAAGAACAGAACGGAGAGACCATACTCTACGTCGAACTACTGGGCGCTAACCTGAAGAAAGGGCAAAAAGGCAAGCTCAACTTCACCATCACTGCATCGGGCGACATCGACAACGCTCCTGTGGAAATTGTTGTAAATAAAAACGCTCCAGGACGCCTCTTTGCCGGATTAGGCGGTAATTTCCGTCTCCAAAACCCCGCCAACGACCCCAAAGTGATCGACTATTGCCTTGACAATATGCGAGTGGCTTTTGCAAGAGTGGAAATGCCCTGGGGAACATGGCAGCCCAACGAAAACTCCAACCCCCTGGAGCAAGCGCGCGCCGGCGAACTCAATCCGCGCGTAAAAAGCTCCATGGAAATAGCGCAACGCCTTGCCGCCAAAGGAATGCCGGTTATCGTCAGCGCCTGGTTCCCTCCCACCTGGGCATTATATCCCGGCCAGAACGCCTTCGGAAGAGGAGGCATAGCGGCCTTGAAGCTCGACCGGAACAAAGACAAGCAGATATACAATTCGCTGACCGACTATCTGGTTTGCCTCAAAGAAACCTATGGCGTGGAAGCATATGCCTTCTCCTTCAATGAATCCGACCTCGGCATAAACGTCCTTCATACCCCCGAAGAACACGCCGCCTTTATCAAAGGACTGGGCGCACACATGGCCTCGCACGGGTTGGCTACAAAGATGCTGCTCGGCGACAACTCCGACGCCACCACGTTCGACTTCATCCTTCCCGCCCTCAACGATCCTGAAGCGCATAAGTACATCGCCGCCGTATCCTTCCACTCCTGGCGCGGATGCGATGACGAAACGCTCAAACGCTGGGCAGGCTCGGCAAGACAACTCAACGTTCCGCTCATCGTCGGCGAAGGCAGCACCGACGCCGCCGCCTGGCGTTACCCTCAGATATTTCTCGAACCAACGTTCGCGCTATACGAAATTAACCTCTATGTCCGTATCGCGGCAATATGCCAGCCGCTGAGCATACTGCAATGGCAGCTCACCTCCGACTATTCCCTCCTCTGGGGAGCAGGCATATACGGATCCGAAGGAGAACTTCGCCCAACGCAACGCTTCTGGAATCTGAAGCAACTCGCCGTTACGCCGGAGGAATCGTTCGCACTCCCCTTCACCTGCAACAAGGAAGAAGTCAACTGCGCCGCCTTCGGTAATCTCACTCGCAACGAATACGCCGTGCACATAGTCAACAACGGCGCCGGACGGACGGCAACCATCAAAGGATTGCCCGCCTTAACCACCGTCAAGGCCTACGCAACCAACAGCGCAACAAGCATGCAGCAAATCAAAAGCTCCATATCCGCCGACGGTAGCATATCCGTGGAACTACCGCCCGCAGGATTCGTCACCCTCATAGCAACCAGGTAGGCATTGTGATAAAACAAACCCTTTTATTGGCGGGCAGATTTTTCGGACAACGGAAAATCTGCCCGTTGTATTCATTTTTTTCATTAGTTTTGCGACCATAAAAACAACAAATTGTTATGAAAAAGCTGATAGCATTTATTTTGATAATTCCGTTAACGCCAATTCTATTGAGCGGATGCCGTAAAAGCATGGAAAATTTCACTTTCACCTATAGTATGGAGAGCGTAAACAACTATAAGCTGACATGTTTTTTTCACAGTGACAAAACCTATAAAATAGAAGAACACAACTATTTTATGGATAATCATGCCGGCATACGGGCCCCCCGCATCAAGGAAGGCGTATTAACGGACGAAGAATACGCCGAAGTCGTTGAGCGCCTGTCCGCCTGCGATTTTTATGCATTAAAAGACGCTTACGGCTTCGACAAAGAAATCAGTGGTATGGTCGACATCCTCTATCAAATCAGTTTTACTTCGGAAGGAAAGACTAAACACGTATCAATACGTAGCAACGACGATAATAGTTTCCCCCCTCATTTCATTGATTTATTAAAATATATAAGCGATTTCCTCAAAGCGAATCC
>JAIRZN010000070.1 GCA_031267205.1 Tannerellaceae bacterium
TTTTCGCGAAAGCCTCCCGACGAGCGTTTCAGGGTAGAAATTTTTAGCGAAAGTCTCCATCGCTGCGTTTCAGGGGAGAAAATTTTCGCGAAAGCTTCCATCGCTGCGTTTGAGGGAAGAATTTTTTAGCGAAAGCCTCCCGACGGGCGGTTGAGGGAAGAAATTTTTAGCGAAAGCCTCCCGACGAGCGTTTCAGGGAAGAAATTTTTAGTGAAAGCTTCCATCGCTGCGTTTGAGGGAAGAAATTTTTAGCGAAAGCCTCCCGACGGGCGTTTGGGGTAAGATTTTTTTAGCGAAAGCTTCCCGACGAGCGTTTAAGGGAAGATTTTTTTAGCGAAAACCTCCCGCAGGGCGAAGGTGGGGGGAATTTTTTGGCGGGGGCTTGCTGCGGGGGGAAGGGGGGGAGGGGGTGCGTGCGAGGGTTCCGGCTTCGGTGCAGGGGGCGGGGGGGGATTGGGGGACGGCGGGTTTCGTTTTACGGAGAAAAGGTTTACCTTTGCGCTTGTCTTTCACAGAAAAAATTATGATTATGAACAGGAGATTTGCCGAATATGCTAAGTTGGATTTGCCGGACATCAATAGTGTGATGCTTGAAAAATGGCGGGAGGAGGATCTCTTCCGCAAAAGTCTTGATGCGCGCCGCGGGGGGCCTTCCTTCGTCTTTTACGAGGGGCCGCCTTCGGCTAACGGGATGCCGGGTATTCATCATGTTATAGCCCGCTCGATAAAGGATATATTCTGCCGCTACAAAACTATGAAGGGTTTCCGCGTCGAGCGCAAGGCGGGATGGGACACTCATGGGCTGCCCGTCGAGCTTGGCGTGGAGAAAGAGTTGGGTATCACCAAAGACGACATAGGACGCAAAATATCTGTGGCCGACTACAACGCTGCTTGCCGGAAGGCCGTCATGAAGTATACTAAGGAGTGGGAAGACTTGACGGCGTTGATGGGGTATTGGGTTGATATGGATAATCCTTACGTTACGTGCGACAACCGTTATATCGAGACGCTGTGGTTCGTCCTCAGGGAGCTGTATAATAAAGGACTGCTCTACAACGGGTACACGATACAGCCGTATTCGCCCGCAGCGGGTACGGGGCTGAGCACGCATGAGCTGAACCAGCCCGGAACGTACCGCGACGTCAAGGATACGACCTGCACGGCGCAGTTCCGCATCCTCGACCCAAGGCCGGAGATGGCGCAGCATGGCGAGGCTTTCTTCCTGGCGTGGACGACGACGCCATGGACGCTGCCTTCGAACACGGCCTTGTGCGTCGGGCAGCAGATTGTTTACGCAGCCGTGCAGACCTTCAATCCTTATACGGGGATACCTGTTACTGTCGTCCTGGCGGAGGATCTTATCCATGCTTACTTCAATCCGAAGGCCGCCGAGCTTGCGTTGGAGGATTATAAGCAGGGCGATAAGCTGACGCCGTGGCGAATCGCCGGAAGATGGACTGGAGGCGAGCTGGCGGGGATGGAGTACGAGCAGTTAATCGCGTGGGTGAACCCCGGCGAGGGCGCTTTCAGGGTTATAACGGGCGATTTTGTTACGACGGACGACGGGACGGGCATTGTGCATATCGCTCCTACCTTCGGCTCGGACGACGACCGCGTGGCCCGCGCCAACGGTGTCCCGCCGCTGATGCTGACCGACAAGGAGGGCAACCGCCGTCCGATGGTCGACCTCAAGGGGAAGTATTTCCAGCTCGAAGACCTCGACCCGGGCTTCGTGCAGGCGAGCATGAGCGCAGCCGATTACGACCCCTTCGCCGGACGGTATGTGAAGAACGAATACGACGACCGCCTGCCGGCCGGAGCCGAGACGCTGGACGTCAGCCTGTGCATGATGCTGAAGGTGCAGAACCGCGCCTTCCGCATCGAGAAGCACGTCCACAGCTACCCGCACTGCTGGCGGACGGACAAGCCGGTGCTGTACTACCCGCTCGACAGTTGGTTTATACGCACGACCGCCTGCCGCGACCGCCTTATAGAATTAAATAACACCATACGCTGGAAGCCGCAGAGCACCGGCACGGGCCGCTTCGGCAAATGGCTCGAAAACCTTCAGGACTGGAACCTTAGCCGCAGCCGCTACTGGGGTACGCCCCTGCCCATATGGCGAACGGAGGACAGGGAGGAGGAGAAGTGCATAGGCTCGGTCGAAGAGCTTATGCAGGAGATAGAGAAGTCGGTAAAGGCCGGCCTGATGGAATCCAATCCCTGGAAACGCTTCCGTCCGGGCGTTTATACGAAGGAGAACTACGAGAAGATAGACCTTCACCGGCCGTATGTTGACGACATTATCCTCATCTCCTCGAAGGGCAAGCCGATGAAACGCGAGGCCGACCTTATCGACGTGTGGTTCGATTCCGGCGCCATGCCCTACGCCCAGATACACTACCCGTTCGAAAACAAGGAAGCGTTCGACCGCCGCGAAGTCTATCCCGCCGACTTTATAGCCGAAGGCGTCGACCAGACGCGCGGCTGGTTCTTCACGCTGCACGCGATAGCCGGCATGGCGTTCGACAGCGTCGCCTTCCGGGCAGTTATATCCAACGGGCTGGTGCTGGACAAGCACGGCTTCAAGATGTCGAAACGCCTCGGCAACGCCGTCGACCCCTTTGAAACGATCCGGCAGTACGGCTCCGACGCGCTGCGCTGGTATATGATAACCAACGCCTCGCCGTGGGATAACATCAAGTTCGACACGGAAGGCCCCGAAGAGGTGCGCCGCAAATTCTTCGGTACATTATATAATACGTACTCCTTCTTCGCCCTCTACGCCAATGTCGACGAGTTCGACTGTTCGAGGGAAGAGATACCCGTCGCCGAGCGCCCGGAGATAGACCGCTGGATAAGCTCGCTGCTGAACAGTCTTGTGAGCGACGTCGGCAGCTATTACGAGAACTATGAGCCTACGCGCGCCGGACGCGCCATCGCCGAGTTTGTAAACGACAACCTGAGCAACTGGTACGTCCGCCTCAACCGCCGCCGCTTCTGGGGAGGAGGTATGACGGCAGATAAGCTGTCGGCCTACCAGACCCTCTACGCCTGCTTGGAGACAGTCTCCAAGCTCATGGCGCCGATAGCCCCGTTCTACTCCGATAGGATGTTCCGCGACCTGACGTCCGTCACCCGCCGCGACGAGGCGCAGTCCGTCCACCTGTCCGACTTCCCCGTCTGCCGCGAAGAACTGATCGACAAAGACCTGGAAGAACGCATGAAGATAGCGCAAGACATATCCTCAATGGCCTTAGCCCTTCGCCGCAAGGTTAACATCAAAGTACGGCAGCCGCTGCAAACGATCCTGATACCGGTACAGGGAATACGCCAGGAAGAGAACATCGAGGCGGTGAAGAATTTAATCCTCAACGAAGTCAACGTGAAGGAGCTTAAGTATACCGACAATTCCGACATGATATTAGTGCGCAGGGTCAAGCCCGATTTCAAGAAGCTCGGCCCGCGTTACGGCAGTATAATGAAACGGTTAGCCCTCGCCATACAAGGAATGAGCGGAGCGGATATATCAGCCTTCGAGGCATCGGGCCGCTTCACCTTCCACATCGACGGCCAGGAAGCCGTCATCGAGCCCGGCGACGTTGAGATAATATCCGAAGACATCCCCGGCTGGCTCGTCGCCAACGAAGGAAAGCTGACCGTCGCCTTGGACATAACCCTGACCGACGAGCTGCGCCGCGAAGGATTGGCCCGCGAGTTAGTCAATCGCATTCAGAACATGCGTAAAAGCAGCGGCTATGAAATCACGGACAAGATAAAGATACACATCCTCTCGTCGAACGAGATGGACGAGGCAGTCAATGAGCACAAGGAATACATCAAGAACCAGGTGCTGGCCGTCTCCATAAAGCTGGTAGACATACTCAGCGAGCCCGTAATACTGGATTTTGAAGACTTCAACGTATCCATTCGTATCAATAAAGTATGACTGATACAAAAAAAGACTATATTTGCGAAATTAAAAAAACACTATGGCAGAAAAAACAAGATATTCGGATGCCGAGCTCGAGGAGTTCCGCGCCATCATAATGGAGAAGCTTAATATGGCAAAGAAAGATTACGATCTGCTGAGGTCAGGGATCACCAATTCCGACGGGAACGACGTGTCCGACACCTCGCCCACGTTCAAAGTCCTGGAAGAAGGCGCCGCCACCCTGTCAAAGGAAGAAGCCGGCCGCCTGGCCCAACGCCAGATGAAGTTCATACAGAACCTCCAGGCCGCCCTCATCCGCATCGAGAACAAGACCTACGGCATATGCCGCGAGACAGGCAAGCTCATACCCAAGGAAAGGCTTCGCGCCGTACCCCACGCCACATTAAGCATAGAGGCGAAACAAGGAGGAGCCAGGTAGATGAAACCGCTCAATGGCAAGGGCTGGGGGGCGATGTTGGTGGTAATAACGTTCATCGTCTTAGACCAGGCTTTGAAGATATGGATAAAGACGCATCTGCAACTGCACGATAATATTGAGATACTGCCCTGGTTCTATATCTACTTCACGGAAAACCCAGGTATGGCCTTCGGCATCGAGATCGTCGGCAAGCTTTTCCTGACGCTCCTGCGCATCGTCGCCGTCATCTTCATCGCCTACTACCTGTACAAAATCATAAGAGAAAACTACAAGTTCTTCTACATCTCCTGCATAGCGCTGATCTTTGCCGGAGCGATGGGGAATATCATTGATTCGGTCTTCTACGGCGTCATCTTCGACCATAGCGTAGGTCAGGTAGCGACCTTTATGCCCGAAGGAGGCGGATACGCCGACTGGCTTCACGGCAAGGTTGTCGACATGTTTTATTTCCCGATAATAGACACTGTCCTGCCTGAGTGGATACCCATCTGGGGAGGCAAGGAGTTCGTCTTTTTCCGTCCCATCTTTAATTTAGCCGACTCTTGTATATGCGTCGGCGTCTTTGTCCTGTTCATCTTCTACCGGCATACGCTATCGAAGAGCCTCTCTAAGGAAAAATAAAAGAAACATGCGCACAAGGCTGTATAAATACAGTTTCATCATCTTCCTGACTGCGGTCGCCATGTCGTCGTGCAGCAAGACGCCCAAAGGCATCCTGCCGGAGAAGAAGATGAAAGACGTATTAGTCGATATACAACTTGCCGAGAATATCATCAACGCAGACTATAAAACCTACCCCGACAGCGCCCGCAAAGTAGCGTTGTACGAATCCGTATTCCGTAAGCACAACATCACGCAGGCCGTTTACGACAGCTCGCTGGTCTGGTACGGTCGCAACCTGGACCTGCTGATGACTGTCTACGACATGGCGCTGAACGATGTCGAAAAAGAGTTGCGCGACTTGGGAGATGTGCAGGCCAGCGCCTCATTTTCGGACGACCGCGACTCCTCCAATATATGGCCGCGCCGCAACTACCTTACGTTTCAGCCCGAAGCCCTGTTCAACGGGACGACATTCGATCTCAGGCCCGAAAAAGAATACCTGACCGGCAGCGTCTTTATCCTCAGCATGAACGTATGGGGAATAACGCAGCGGATGAGTCATACTCCGGAAATACGCTTCGTCGCAGAATCGCAAGACACGACGCTCGTCATCAATGAAAAGATAACACAGGACGGATACAAGGAGATCACCCTGCAGACGCCCGCCGTCAAGCGAACAGGCCGCATATACGGATACATCCGCATGGACAATGCCGGACACGACTATTACAAGGTGTTCGTCACCAACCTGAAGCTGACAAGATACAACTACGGCTCCAACGCCCTGAAGCAAATTGTCTCCGGCGAAGAATAACTCTATCATGCGCCGGATAGCCTCCCATTATATTTTCTGGAAACAATTATACTGCATGTACTATGCGGAACTTGACGACGAGGGCCTCTTGCAAGGCGTATACCCGTTGCAGGAAGAAGCGCCCGCCACGGAGTTCTACGACGGCCTGCTGTTTCCCGTCCCGGCAGGCGCCGTCCTCCCCTACCCTCTCACGGCGGAACAAATACGCCGCTCCGGAATAACGGACGGCGTATCGACAGGCGACAGGGTAGACCTCTACCGCGTACATGAAGGCAGGATTGTTTTAATGAACGGAAAGGGCTAACCGCTTACGCTGAGATAGCCGTCTTCAAGGATGAAACGCTCGTCATACTCGGAAAGGAAATTGATAGCCGCAATACATTTTTCGCTCGTGAAAGGAAGGTATCCTACCAGCGACCTGACTAAGCAAGGCTCAGTGGTTAAGATCTTCAGTAAAGCTTCTTTGATGGCGTTAAACTCTGCGTTATTAAGCCCGGAGCTGTTCTTTTCAAGGCAGACATCGCAGCAGCCGCAATCCCTTGAGCCACGCTCGCCGAAGTAACTAAGCAGCGTCCTGCTGCGGCACATATGATCCTTGCTTATATATTCCAGGACGTGCTCCATGCGCTTCTCCGACCGCTCTTTCCTGTCCTCGTATGCCGAACGGGGTATGACGAGGTACCTTTGTTCTTCACGGGAACGTACGAAGATTATGAGCGGCGTTTTCTTGCGGGGTATATAACTGACTATTCCGAGCTTGGATAATCTCGTCAAGGTCTCGTATACATCTTGCCGAGTGAGGTGGCAGTTAGCGGCTACGTTATCTTCATTAATGTATGCATAGTCCGTAAAAATACCGGAGTACAGACGCAGGATGGCCTTCACGACGTCATCCGCGTGGCCGTCCCAGTGCGGGTATTTATACAAATCGTCGCGCATTACCGTAAAAAGCAGGCGGGAGGCGTTATCTACCTCTTCCGTGTATTCGATATAGCCGGACAGCTCAAGTATTTTCAAGGCGTGATGCGCCGGCTGCCTGGGGAACTTGAATTTTGTGCAAAAATCTATCAGGAGAAAGTCGTGCACCGAATTAAGACCATATCCTACGGCGATCTGAAAGTAGTTGCACAGCGCTTCGTAGACGCGGCATACAAACGCCTTGTCGGGATATTCGCCCGTATGTCTTTTCTGGAGATTAGCCTCATCCACCTTGCTGCATAATGCGACGGCATACGCCTTTTTCCCGTCTCGACCGGCGCGTCCTGCTTCCTGGAAATATTCTTCCAGCGAGCCGGGCATATCGACATGTACAACCAAGCGCACGTCGGGCTTGTCTATTCCCATACCGAAGGCGTTCGTCGAGACGATCACACGGTATTCATTATTTTTCCAGCGGTTCTGGCGAAGCGTTTTTTCCCCGCGACTCAGTCCTGCGTGGAAAAATTCCGCCGATATGCCGGCCTGTTGAAGGGCTTGGGCTACGGCGCCGGTGCGAGTCCGGCTACGGACATATACGATAGCGCTGCCACCGACTTTGTTCAGTATATTTATCAAGGCGCCGCGCTTATTGTCCGTGTGACGGACAACGTATGAGAGATTGGCCCTGTAAAAGCTTTTGCGGTAGACATTATTTTCCTTGAAGAGCAATTTCTTCTGGATGTCGTCTACTACATCCTGCGTAGCGGTCGCCGTGAGGGCCAGGACGGGTATTCCGGGCAATTGTTCGCGGATAGAGGCTATCGAGAGGTAGGCAGGCCGGAAATCATACCCCCATTGTGAAATGCAATGGCTCTCGTCTACGACTAAGAACGAAACATGCATCGCCTGCAGCTTCGCGACGAATATCTCCGTAGCAAGTCTTTCCGGCGAGACGTAGAGGAATTTATAGTCGCCCAGTATGCAGTTATCCAACTGCGTGATAATTTCCGTGCGGGTCATTCCCGAATAGATGGCCGTAGCTTTTATTCCCGCTTTGCGCAAATTATCTACCTGATCCTTCATCAAAGCGATCAGGGGCGTAACGACAAGGCAAACGCCTTCGGTAGATAACGCGGGAACCTGGAAGGTTATGGATTTACCCCCGCCCGTAGGCATGAGGCCGAGCGTATCCTTCCCGCTCGCCACGGAACGTATTATATCCTCCTGCAGGGGACGGAAGGACTCGTATCCCCAGTATTCCTCCAATATCCTGCGGTAGATATCTATCGCTTTTTCCTCATACATCGTCGGGCTTAATATCTTTGATCAGCAACTGAAGCGTTGTGTTGCCGTTGTAAGTGTTTTCTTCGACCGTATAACATATACTGAACGGCTTCATGGCCTTGATGTGTTCGCTGTGGAGATGCATGCCGAAAGCGATGGCGTGCACCGGCATCTTGACGCTACCGTCGATGAGTTCGAGCTTGATGTGCTCGTTGTCTTTGCCTACTAACTTGCTTGTGCCGTAATCCTTCACTCCTACGCTGCAAAAGACCGGCTTGTGGTTGTCGGGGCCGAAGGGATTCATTCGCTTGAGTTCTACGGCGAACTTGGGCGTAATATCTTTCAATTCCAGAATCGCGTCCACGTCGAGCTGCGGCGACATTTGTTCCGCGTTTATCTCCTCTGCCGCCAGGCTGCGGAAGCGTTCGTTAAAGGCCTGCATGTTCTCTTCTTTCAGCGAGAGACCTGCGGCGTAGGTATGCCCACCGAAATTTTCCAGCAGGTCACGGCAATTCTCCAATGCCTTGTATACATCGAAGCCGGGTATCGAACGCGCCGAGCCCGTTATCAGTTCAGACGACTTTGTCAGCACTACGGCTGGGCGGTAATACTTCTCCGTAAGGCGTGATGCGACAATCCCTATGACCCCTTTATGCCATTCGGGGTCGTAGATTACGATCGCCTTACGGTCTTCCATATTACTGATCCTGTCTATTATGGCATTGGCCTCGTCGGTTATCTTTTTATCCAGTTCACGGCGTTCATCGTTGTACTGGTTGATATTTTCGCTCTTTTCCCTTGCGCTCTCGCTATCCTTGGCCAGCATGAGGTCTACGGCTTCTTTTCCGTTCATCATACGGCCTGAGGCATTGATGCGCGGGCCTATTTTGAAGACGATGTCGTTAATTGTAATATCCTTATCCTTTAGCCCGCATATATTAATTATGCTCTTCATGCCGAGGCTTGGATTGGTGTTGAGCTGTTTCAGTCCATGATAGGCCAGGATACGGTTCTCGCCCGTGATAGGCACTATGTCGGAAGCTATGCTGACGGCGGTCAGGTCGAGGAGCTTCTCCAAGTCGGAAAAAGGAAAGCCGTTGCTTTGGGCGAAGGCTTGCATGAACTTGAATCCTACGCCGCAGCCCGAAAGGTGTTGATACGGATACTTTGAATCCTGGCGTTTGGCGTCCAGCACGGCCACGGCGGCAGGGAGTTCCTCGTCCGGCATGTGATGGTCGCAGATGATAAAATCAATTCCTTTCTGCTTGGCGTACGCTACCTTGTCTATCGCTTTAATCCCGCAATCGAGCGCGATGATGAGCTTCACGTCATTATCCGCAGCATAGTCGACGCCTTTGAAAGAGACGCCGTATCCTTCGTCGTAACGGTCGGGTATGTAGTAATCGAGCGTCGATGTATACAGCCGCAGGTATTTATATACCAGCGAGACGGCCGTTGTCCCGTCGACGTCATAATCCCCGTAAACCAAGATCTTTTCCTTGTTGCCTAAGGCCTTATTCAATCGCTTCACCGCTTTATCCATATCCGGCATCAGAAACGGGTCGTGCAGATTGCTCATGCCGGGCCTGAAAAATTCCTTAGCTTCTTCTAAAGAATTTACACCTCTTTGTACAAGCAGCAGGCAGATGACCGGATTATATCCGAGCTCCGATACCAGCTTGTCCCTGATATGTAATTCTTCTTGTGTTGGGTTCCGAAAATTCCACTTGTTAGTCATTATGTATTTTTTTCTTTTTCTAAAACTAATCGACTCGCGTGAACAAATCGCACAGACGCTATCCATCCTGTCTTCCCGGCGATATTATTTGCCGCGGGATGCAACGAAACTGTAAAGACAGTTTAATGTATCACTAACGTAAATACGCCAGTATTATTTCTTATGGGCATTTTTTTTCACAATCCTGCTATCCTTATAATCGTGCCGGTATGTGATGAATGTAGAAGTGGGGAAGTCCGCGGGGACTTTCTGTTTCACCTTGCCTGTCGCCGCCCATTCCGCGCCACGGAGCAGCGTGACTTGGAAACCGGTGCATTGCATAGCCGCATTATCGGTGTAGGTCGGCCCGCAATGCCCCAGCATGGTATGAAAAATACGGGCCTTACCGTATTCGACGGTAAACATGAGAGGTTCTTCGCGACCGGAGCCGCCGGTAGCCGTGTCCGAATATGCTGTATACAGCAGGGAGGCGACGTTGGCGGGGCCGCGCATACGGTCGTACAGCTCGTCGGAGGCGTGCGCCCAGCGGTTAGGGAGTTCCCTGATTATCGGATGTTCATTGTCGCGGGCGTTCATCATATACTCGTGACGTCGACCGTGGGAGCCGCCCGTACCGGGTGATGCGTCCTTGACGAGTTCGCCGCCATACCAGTATGCGTAAGGGCCTGCATTCTCGTCGCGTCCTTCCCATCCGCCAAGGGCGCAGATGCGGTTGTACGCCGCCCATCCGGGAAAGGAATTATCTGCGGCGTGGTAAACGACGATACCGCCGCCTTTCGCAGCATAGTCTTCAAAGCGGGTCATTGTTTCCTGCGGCCAATTATCGCCGTTATAGTCTAAGACGACTAATTTATAGGGAGTAAAATCTACGATGAATCCCGACATATCCTGCCCTTTTTCGGGAGAAATCGCAAAGTCTACGGAAAACAGGCCTGAGTTTTCCAATATATCTTTGATAACAACATGGCTCACTTGCCAGTTATGATTATTCTGACCGGTTACAATTAATGCCTTGACGGGCTTACGGGCCGTTGCACCGAACGCTACGAGCAGCGAGGCCAGCGTTACAAACAATTTGGTGAGTATTGAGCGTTTCATAATTTCCATTTAATTAATAATTTGTTTCGGCAAATGTAATAAATCGGATTGAATTATATACTTTTGGCGTATAATTTGTACTTTTTTCAGAACATGAGATACGTATACACCCTTGTTTTTTCACTTTTTATATTATTCCCCGTATCCGCGCAGGTATACGGCGACTGGCACGACGATACGGCCTTACTTATTTACGCGCCGAGATACTTCGGGCCGACGGCTTTTCCTGTCCCGGAGCTTCGTTCGGGCTCGATACCTGATGGCTTTGAAGTCGAGGCCCGCGGGGAGTACCATAATTATATCGGCGACAAGACGAAGGATCTGTACCTGCGCGCGTTCATTCCCGTCGTCAGGGGGAGGGCTGCGATTGAGGTGCGCTTTATCGCTGTCGAGGATTATACGCTGACGCCTGAAACGCGCGACGAGCGCCATGCGTCGCTCCTTGAATGCCCGTCCTATGAATCGTACAGCGGCGACGTGGTGATAAGCGCCTTTTACCAACTTCTGAAAAGTGAAAAGTGGTGCGACATCATGTTCGGCCTTAATCTTAAAACGGCCAGCGGGGGGCGGTTGTGCGACGCGCGTTTCACGGATGCCGCTACGTACTGGTTTGACGTGAACGCGGGCAAAAACCTGCTTAACAGCCATGACGGCAAGTACGCTCTCTACGTCCAGGCCATGGCGGGCTTCTATTGCTGGATGACCAACAGCTTGCTGCATCGACAGAACGACGCCCTGCTCTACGGAGCCGGTTTCACGGGTGTCTTTCGCTGCGTGAGCCTCTCGTCGGACATCTCCGGCTTCTCCGGGTACAGGAACAACGGAGATCATCCGCTTCTGTGGCGGAACAACCTCAAGGTGGAGTACCGCCGCAACGTCCTTTCGCTGCGCTATGAGCATGGAATGAAGGATTCGCTTTACGATACTTATTCGGTCGCATATATACGTAAATTTTAAATCGAACGCCGCTATGAGGATAGTTTACATGGGTACGCCCGAATTTGCAGTCGAGGGATTGCGGGCGTTGGTTGAGAACGGATATGATGTCGCGGGCGTCGTTACGATGCCTGATAAGCCGGCGGGGAAGCATCAGAGCGCCTTGACGGCCAGCCCGGTCAAAGAGTATGCTTTGTCGAAGGGACTGACGCTTCTGCAGCCTGAAAAGCTGCGCGACGAAGTCTTTCTCCGGCAGCTCGCCGAACTGAGGGCTGACCTGCAGATCGTCGTCGCCTTCCGTATGTTGCCTGAAGTGGTCTGGAATATGCCGCCGATGGGGACGTTCAACTTGCACGCTTCACTACTGCCGCAGTATCGCGGGGCGGCGCCTATCAACTGGGCCGTGATTAACGGGGAGACACAGACGGGGGCGACTACCTTCTTCCTCTCTCACGGTATCGACACTGGAAAAATTATCCTCCGTAAATCCCTCAGCATTGCCGATACTGACGACGCCGGCCTCGTGCATGACGCCTTGATGGCGATCGGGGCCGACCTTATCCTGGAGACGGTCGAGCTGATTCGCGCCGGAGATGTGGAGGCTATCGAACAAAGCTCCTTTGGCGAGAGCGAGACGGCCCTTCGCGCTGCGCCCAAGATATTCAAGGAAACTTGTCGCATCGACTGGGGTTTGCCGCTCAAGAGGGTATATGATTTCGTCAGGGGCCTTGCGCCTTACCCGGCTTCGTGGACGGAGATTGTGACGCCGGACGGCAGGCGCGCGCTCAAGGTTTATCAATCTGAAAAGCGTTTCGCTGCTCATTCGCTGCCGGCGGGAGCTGTTCTCTCGGACGCGCGCAGCTATATCGACGTGGCTGTCGACGGCGGGTTCCTGCGCCTGCTGTCCTTGCAGTTGGCGGGAAAAAAACGCATGGATGCCGCCTGCTTCCTGAATGGTTTTAAGTTTACTGACGATACGAGGGTTGAGTGAAGGGGAGGTATGCAACCGCCCCGCAGGGGATTACAGGGCTTCGTCCAAATCCCATACCCGGACGTGCCTGACGCCGCTTCCCTGCGGCGTTTTTACTTCGCCGGACGATACGATTATTTTCTCAAAGTTATCTTCGATTCCTTCTAATACGGAGCATTTGCCCTCGACGGTTTTTTTATCCCCGGACATGCCGGCGCACTGGATGTAGATCATGCGGCTGCCCTTGAATGCTGCGAAATCAATCTCCGCGTCTTTTATGCTGCATGTGTATACGTCGAATCCGCGGCGCGCGAGTTCGAGGTAGACTATGTTCTCAAACCTGTGGTCGGGCTCGGATTTTGACGTCATGTGCAGGTAGTTGCCGAACGAGGGGTCGTTTATATAATACTTGCAGCCGCTTGCTACCGTGTCCGTTCCTTCTATATTATAATGCTCGACGCGGTGCGCGAGGCGAGCGTCTTCGATATGCCTCAGGTAGGCGGAGATTGTGACTAAGCTCGTATTGCGGCCGCGCCCGCGGAAAAGGTTAGGTATTTCGCTGACCGAAAGCGTAAGGGAGACGTTGCTTATAAGGTATGCGAAGAGGTAGTCCATAAGGACGGCATCCTTTATGCCGCGATCCTGTATCATATCGCGAAGCAGGATAGAATCCATGAACGACGACATATAGTTGCGCCTTATCCTGTCGCCGTCGAGCATGAAGAGGTCGGGTATCCCGCCGCTGTCCATGTAGCCGGCGAAGGTCGCGGCCGACGGTTCCTGTTGCGTGATGTCGGCGTATTCCGCGAAACAGAACGGGTAGACGTCTATGCCGGAGCAGCGGCCGGGCAAGAGGAACGACAGCCGTTCGAGCAGCCTGTTGGGGTTCGATCCGCTGATAAAGAACGCACACTCGCCGGCGCCGCCATTGAGATATGAGGTTATGAGGTTCTCCCAGCCTGCAATGTCCTGGATTTCGTCGATAAAGAAGTAGATGCGTCCCGAAGGCTTAATGATTAATTTGTAGTACCTGATAAGCTCGTCGAGGTCTTTCTGATTCTTCAGGAAGTCGAAGTCGGGCAGACGGCGGTCGACAAAGAATATGTTTTCGTCCCCGACGCCGCCCTCGATCAGTTTCGATGCCGTTTGCCTGAGCACGTAGCTCTTGCCGGCGCGACGCTGGCCTGTTACGACCTTGACCGGACGGTCTTCGCCGCGTATTATCTTATCTGTGTACAGGGTGCGCACGTAGCCTCGCGAGAGGGTATTCCCGCCCCAGGGGTTATGTGTTTTCAGCTTTTGATACTTTTCGTCCATAATTGGAATTTTCGCCAAAGGTAGGATAATTATTTTTACTTTTTACGGCTATTTAACAATGGAGGGGATTTCGTTTCCCGTCAGGGGGATTTTTCAAGGGCGTCCCTCGTGGCGCCCTCTTCGTTGTGGCGCATGAATAAGAATAATTTGGGCGTGCCCCCGCCTGCGGCGCGGTCGGGCTTTCCGCTACAAGTCCTCGCTCGCTGCGCTCGTTCCGGGCTTTCCGCTCCTACCCCTCCCGCAAACGGGGGGGGCCTCCCACATCCGATACCCCCGCCCCAATGCAAGCGCCCTCCCCCCGCCGCAAAAACCCTCCCCCGCACCCGCTTGTAAGGGGACGGCTGGCGCACATCGAGTAGACTGCCCTGTCGGGTGATACCGGCAGGGAGAGCCTCTCACACCACTGTACGTACGGGTCTCGTATACAGCGGTTCGTTAAGATGTGGGGCAATTGATTTATATAAAGGTAACACTGCTTTGTAGCCGCGTCTTTCCAGACGGGATGTCGTGACTGTGGTCGACATTATCGGACTGTGGGAGATGGCCCAACCGCCCTTGCGAGTTCTACTCCATTGGTATGCTTTTATCGGGTTTACACCCAAGCATATCAGGTTCTTTCGTCTGCGTTCGGGTCTCTTCCAATTGTGCCATATACAGTACCGTAAACGCCTGCGTACCCAGCGGTCTATCACGTCGAGTTCGCGGTACATGTAGGCATGGCCGAAATACTGTATCCAGCCGCGTTGTACTTCCGTTAGTCTTGCCGTTCGGGAGGCGATTGACCCGGGACGGGTCTTGCGGGTTATCTCCTTGAGTTTCGACTTCAGACTTTTCAGTCCTTTTTCGCTTACTACAAGGTGATACACCTCCTCTCCTCCCTTTGACGCCCATGACCGAAAGCTATATCCTAGTATGCGGAACTCTTTGGGACGACGTATGCCGCTCTTCTCCCTGTTTATAGGTAGGTGCAGCTTGTCCCTTAGATAGAGGTATATTTTATTCCCTATCCGGCGTGCTTGCTCCTCCTCTGTACAGTATATACTGAAATCGTCGGCATAACGGACGTACTTGGTGCCTTGTGATTCCAACTCCTTATCCAACTCGTTGAGCAATATGTTCGACAATATCGGACTCAACGGCGAACCTTATGCACAGTGTATGATTATGCACAGTGCTATTCATATATCAAATATAATCAGACACATATATAATGAACACTGCGCATAATATTTTGGGGCTGACTAAAAAGTCCAATTATATGAAAATTATCCTATCCACAGAGTTTGTGAAGGGGGTAAAAGTTGGAAAAATGGACTTTTTGGTCAGCCCCATGATTTCATATCCCGATCTTTGATGATTATTCATTTAATTATTAGGAGGACTGATATGGGAAAAATACCATTAAAAGAACTGATAAGCCGTTTGGAAAAGGAGCTTATCCGCATGAATTACAAAGAAGCGACATTGAAGTATTATCGTGAAAACTGGACACGGCTGATTCATTACTTCGAAAGCAGGGGGAATGAATTTTTCTCCGAAGCCACAGCCATGGAGTATGTGGACAGGAAATGTGATTTTTTCACTAAAGAAAAAGCCGGCCTGCTGACGCAAAGTAATATTTATCTGTTCAGAATTGTTCGTATGATTGGCGACTTTCAGCAGCATGGGACAGCATCAAGGCGTTACAGGATAAGTTTGTCGCGAGTGAATGAACAGTAGCATACGGAACTGCTCCGGGCATTCGTCCAATATTGCCAATCCTGTGATTTTTCTGTTTCAACACGGAAAGGTTATTGCCGGACGGCGGGGAATTTTCTCTCTTTTATGGAAGCAAGAGGTTGCCCGGTGAGGAATGTAACCCTCATGGATTTGACAAACTATGTGAAAACCTTGGTTGGATATGGCTATAAAACGGTCGAATACACATTATGCGGGACAAGAGTTTTTTTGCGGTTTTTACATTCCGAACACATTCTCGGCGAAGAGCTGTCAGGCAATCTGCCATGTATGAAATCCCGCAGACAGACACGCATACCTTCCGTCTGGGATCATGGGGATTTGCTGAAACTTCTGAATGCCGTTGATCGTGGAAATCCATCCGGCAAGCGCGACTATGCCATAATCCTGCTTGTAACACGACTTGGCCTCCGAAGCATC
>JAIRZN010000109.1 GCA_031267205.1 Tannerellaceae bacterium
TTTCGCCTCTCTTAAGGCGCAGGATTACAGAGTGTAAAAGAAAATGATTGATTTGAAAAAAATTTCTTCTTTCATTGTTGGATATGTTACATTTTAACTATATTTGCCGTCAGTATTAATCGAACGATTAAATTAGACAGTTTGTTTTTTTAGACACTCCCAATTCCTTTGATTACAGGCGTTTTCTTCTCCGTCGATTCGGGCCTTCAGTCCGTTTTTTTTACCGTATAAAATAGACAATTCGACGGTCCCAGGATCGGCACGGGCTACAAGCCCGCGCCAGCGGGGTTATGCATATCATGCGCCAAAACGAAGAGGGCGCCCACGAGGGACGCCCCTACATTTAACCGTTCCTCGCCGGCGCGGGAAATGTAGGGGCGTCCCGTGTGGGCGCCCTCTTCGTTAATGTATGGGCAGTGTGCATAAGCGCCGGCCCCCGCGCCTGCGTGAGGGATAGTAGCGGAAAGCCCGGAACGAGCGCAGCGAGCGAGGACTTGCAGCGGAAAGCCCGACCGCGCCGCAGGCGGGGGCACGCCCAAATTATTCTTATTCATGCGCCAAAACGAAGAGGGCGCCCACAAGGGACGCCCCTACATTTCCCGCCGGCGGGGACAAAGAACATTATTCAGAAAGCCCCAAAAGGTATTGCCGGAGGCACAAAAACAAAAGGTGCGCGCCAGCCAAAAACCTAATTCAATAAAAAACAAAAAATACCCCAAACCTCAGTAGCAAGGTTTGACAAAGAACATTTTTCAACCTCCTCCCAAAAAACACATTTGCCGAAGGCGCAAAAAAAAAATCCCCGCCGGCGCGGGCTTGCAGCCCGTGCCCATCGCGAGGAAAAGACAAATGTAGGATGCGCAATTAGGCTACCGGCAGCATATTCATGCGCCAAAACGAAGAGGGCGCCACGAGGGACGCCCCTACATTTCCCGCTGGCGCGGGCTTATATTGGAAATTAGTAATATAATAAATTGTCAATCCGGCCATGGGCGCCTTAATATCCGACAGGAAACTATCTCCGCTAAATATGACGGAAATGGATGTATCTGCCGGCATATCGCCTGTGCCGTCTTTTATTAGATATAAATCTACACTGTCAATTGTGCCCGGGATTGCATGTCGGACGCCCCACATCGCGTAATCCGGGTAATAGGACAATGTCCCTTGTAAATCAGTGATGGAAGCGCTTTCTCCGGTAAGATCTCCGCCGGTAACGCCTTCGTCCGTGGCGTTTTCCCCGTCAGTAACTTCTTCAACAACGGTCGTTTGCTTGCCGCCAAATTCTTCTGCGGCTTTCTTGTCATTGCATGATCCTAAGGTGGTGGAGAAAACTATTATTACGCCTATGCTTATTCTTGTAATCCTCATAATGCTATAAATTAATTATTAATATTCGGGAAATTAATGCTATGCTTTTTTTATATCAATTTCAATCTGCCGCCCTTTACGGCAATTACAGGGTTGTTTTCTAAAAACATGATGGCCCGTTTATCCTGCCGGCAAAATCAATAACAAGATAAGGTAACACAAATAGGTACATTCTCAATGAACGTGGCATACATACTAACACGTCAAAGATAGTTGTTTATTTGACGTAAACAAGTTTACCATTCTTTGTACGGCACATTTGTTTACGTGTCTTATCCCTTACGATGCGGCGTCGATTATCCGTAGTCCTGCGGACAGCCATAGGTTTATATCGGAGGGATAATGATGGATATAGTCCACCGTTCCGCGTTGGCGGCCGAGGCGTACGATTACTGCGTTCTTTTCCGGTATGGCGAAGACGTATTGACCGTAGAGGCCGCGCATGTATGGTATGGAGAGGCCCTCGTATTCGAGGCGCCAGAACTGGAGGCCGTAG
Organism: Tannerellaceae bacterium; assembly: GCA_031267205.1. GTDB lineage: Bacteria > Bacteroidota > Bacteroidia > Bacteroidales > Tannerellaceae > DFXE01. The sequence goes on from JAIRZN010000109.1 coordinate 1,868, forward strand.
CGGCGGTTCGGCTCTTTATACTCGCTGTCGAAGAGCGTCGCGTCGGGCGTTATAGCTTCAAGAAGGTAGTCTTCGGGCAGGAGCTGAACGCCGTCCCATTGTCCGTTGTTGAGGATTAGTTGTCCGAAGCGGGCGAAATCGCGGGCGTTAGTATTGAAGCAGCAGTAGGCCTTTTCCATACCTTCAGCCCTATCCAAGCTCCATAGCGCGTTCTCTTCTGCATGCATAGGCGTCCATAGCTTACGCGAGACGTAGGAGCTGAGGCTTTCGCCGACGGCCTTCTCGACGATGAAGGCCAGGAGCTGCGTTACGCCGCTTTGGTAGATGAAATTCACGCCCGGGCGAGCGTTTTGTTTCATCCCGAAGGTTATGCCGCCGAGGTCGTTGCCATAGTATAATTGGGCGGTAGGGGAGAAAGGCGAGGAGTAAGATTCTTCAAAGTCCACGCCGGCGCTCATTGTCAGTAGGTGTCTTAGCCTAAGCGTATCCCCCTCGTAGGTTCCGAAGGCGGGGAAAAAATCCGCCGCCGGCTGGTCTATCCCCTCGATAAATCCGTCGCCGATAGCGCATCCGATAGCTAAGGATACGATGCTTTTAGCCATTGAGAAGGAGTTGCTGAGCGATTGCGGCGAGTAGTCGTCCCAATAAGATTCGAAGAGCAGCTTACCGTCTTTGATGACTACGAAGGCGACGGAGCCGTACTCGGTCATGCTGCTGTCGGCGAAGGATGCAGTATTGTAGGCCACGGCCCTTTCCCAGGGGTGCGGGGATAGAGCCTCTACCACGCGGTTCTCGAATATCGGGTACTGATTTATTTTTGGGTACTGATACATCAGCATCTGCCTGAGTGCATAATTAGAAGGCAGCATGAGGTACCCTGCCAAGAGGCATAGCAGGGCAAGGATGGTGATTAAGATCTTCTTCATATTGTTTTATTGTTTATACCATGATGAATAAAGGCGATAGTTGCGGGCTATCTTTTGGTTTATCTCCTTGGATTGCTCCGGGTCGACAGTCTTGACGAAGCGCGCGGGGACGCCTGCGTATATGCTTCCTGCCGGAACAATTGTTCCGCTGAGGACGACCGAGCCGGCGGCGATAATAGCGCCTTCTCCTATGACGGCATGGTCGAGCACTACGGAGCCGATGCCGATCAGCGCGCCGTCGCATATCTTGGCCCCGTGTATAGTTACGTTATGCCCCACGGATACGTTGTCGCCAATCTCTATAACAGATTTTTCGTATAAGGTATGCAAGACGGAGCCGTCCTGTATGTTGACGCCGTCGCCTATGCGTATTGAGTTCACGTCTCCGCGCAAGACTGTGGCGAACCATATGCTGCAGCCTTCGCCTATCACTACGTCGCCTATGACGGCGGCGTTGTCCGCCAGGTAAGTATCTTTTCCTATCCGGGGAGTGAATCCCCGCACCGATTTAATAATAGCCATGGTCTTATGCGTTTTGGATTGCCTCGGTTTTAGCTTTCAGCCACTGGCACTCCTTGGATTTGAGCAAGGGGCTTAGATTATCGTAGACGATCCTGTGGTATCTGTTAAGCCATGCAATTTCAGCGGCGGATAACATGGATGTGTCGATCAGGCGCGTATCTATGAAGCAGAGCGAGATTGTCTCGAAGGACAAGAAGAGGCCGTAGTCCGTCTCCCCGGCCTCGTGCACAAGCATCATATTTTCGATACGTATGCCGTATTTGCCCGCGCGATACAATCCCGGTTCATTACTAAGTATCATGCCCGGCAGCAGAGGCACGGGATTTTCTTCGGCGCGTATACTCTGCGGCCCCTCGTGCACGCACAAGACATGGCCCACGCCGTGGCCCGTGCCGTGCCCGTAATTAAGGCCTACGTCCCACAAGGCTTTGCGAGCGAGGACGTCTAACTGCGATCCCCGCGTGCCGGCAGGGAATTTGCAGCTTGCAAGAGCTATATGTCCCTTCAGCACGCGCGTAAAATCCTCCTTCATCTCTTGGCTGGGGTTGTCCGATAGCGTGATGGTGCGGGTGATGTCCGTAGTTCCGTCGAGATAGTGCGCTCCGGTATCCATTAGCAGTAAACCTTCGGGACGAATGACGGCGTCGGTCTCCGGCGTAGCGTTATAGTGGACGATAGCGGCGTGTTCATTGTATGCGCAAATAGGTTCGAAGCTCTCGAACCTGAAATGGGCCGCCTCTTTGCGCAAGGACAGGAGCTTATCCGAGACGCTTATCTCCGTCAGGCTGTTCCCTTCGCTGAGCTGTTGTTCCAGCCACATATAGAAACGTGTAAGAGCCACGCCGTCCTTCTTTACCGAAGCTATGAATCCATTAATCTCGTTCCCGTTCTTGACGCTCTTGAGGTGATTGACAGGAGTTAGGTCGTTGATGATGCGGCAGCGCTTGGGGATAGCTTCAATCAACGCCGCCGGCGTCCGGTTTATGTCCGCTATTAAACGAACGTTCGGGCTCAGGCTACTGAGGTACGGGATTATCCTGTTGTAATCGAGCAGCTCGAGGCCTTGCGCATTCATCACTATGCGCGTTTCCCAATGCGTCTCGTCGGTGTAGAGGAAGATGATGGCCTCTTTCTCCGAGATAAAGGCGTAAGAGAGTTGCACATTGGTGTACTTTATATCCGAGCCACGCAGGTTGAATGTCCAGCATACCTCGTCGGGCGAGGTCAGCAGCAAGGCGTTCGCTCCTGCGGCGCGGATGCGTTCCCGGATAGTTTTCAGTTTCTCATCCCTGGATTGGCCTACTACCCCGTCGGGTATCTCGGCGATTTTTTTAGTCAGCGCCTCCGGCCGGTCGTGCCATATCTTGTCAAACAAATCTACGGCCGTGTAGAGGGTAATCTTTTTGGCGGCAAGTGCATTGCGCAGTACGCTTGCGTTGGCGGCGCTGTAAGTCAGTCCGTCCACTCCGGCGACCGAGCCTTCGTCGAGTTCCCCGACTATGAACTCGGATATAGTCCGGCAGCCCGGCGTTCCGTCCTTGTATAATTCTATCGACGTGCCCGCCAGCTCCGCTTCCGCCTGGAGGAAATAGCGGGAATCGGTCCATAACACAGCCTTATTGCCTGTCACAACCATCGTTCCCGCCGAGCCTGTAAAGCCTGAAAGCCATTGACGTGTCTTCCATCTATCCTGCACGTATTCGCTAAGGTGCGGATCGGAGCCGGTCACGATGTAAGCTTTCAGTCCGTTATTAAGCATCGCCCTGCGCAGGGCTGCCATACGTTTTGTTATGTCATCCTTTGTTTCTTTCATGATTACGTTGAATATTTATTTTATAAGTGACCGTAAAGTTATCATTTTTTCAGGAACTGCATCTCCATAAAAAACAGATGGCGCGTCGACGGCAGTAAATCATTTCTTGAAGAAAAACTCTACCTTCGTTGCCTAAACGGATAAATAATGATTGCCGAAGAATTAAAGAAACTTTATTACAGCCACACCGGAAGCGTAGCCGAAGAGATCACGGAACTGCCCTCGTCCGGCTCCAACAGGCGTTACTTCCGCCTCGCGGGGGAGGGGAGTTTTATAGGCGTCAGCGGGACGTCGCACGAGGAGAATGCGGCGTTTATATATATGTCGGGCTTTTTCCGTCGGAAGGGACTTCCCGTGCCCGAAGTGTACGCCTTTAGCGGCGACAAGCGTTTTTACCTTCAGGAAGACCTCGGAGATACGCTGCTCTTTGACGCTATCGTGAAGGGCCGCAAGAGTTGTGTCTTCGACGAATACGAGCGCCGCCTGTTGCGTAAGACGATAGCCCTGTTGCCTGAGGTACAGATGGCCGGCTCCGGCGGATTCGACTTCGGATATTGCTATCCGCAGGCGGAATTTAACTCCCGCTCCGTCCTCTGGGATTTAAACTACTTCAAGTATTGCTTCCTGAAGGCTACCGGGCTGGAGTTCCAGGAAAACAGGCTTGAGGACGACTTCAGGAAGATGAGCGAAGTCTTGCCCGGAGACTCCTGCGGCGCGTTTATGTATCGCGACTTCCAATCGCGTAATGTCATGATTCGCGACGGCGAGCCGTGGTTTATCGACTTCCAGGGCGGACGCCGCGGCCCGGTATACTACGATGTTGCGTCTTTCCTGTGGCAGGCGAAAGCAAACTACACAGAGGACTTGCGCCGCGAACTTCTGTCCGGCTACATGCAGGCCTTAAACTCCTACCGGCCCGTAGACGAAGGACGCTTCTGCGAACGGTTGCGCCATTTCGTCCTCTTCCGCATATTGCAGGTGTTGGGAGCATACGGCTTCAGGGGCTATTTCGAAAAGAAACCTCACTTCATGCAGAGCGTTCCCTTTGCCATCGCCAACCTGAAACGTTTGCTCAAGGAAGATTACCCCGAATATCCATACCTGTGCGCCGTCCTGCGCGAACTAACCCTCCTTAAACAATTCTCGGAAGACATCCGCAAGCGTACCTTAGAGGTTAAGATCGTCAGCTTCGCATATAAGAAAGGTATCCCCAACGACCCTACGGGCAATGGAGGAGGGTTCGTCTTCGATTGCAGGGCGGTCAACAACCCCGGCAAATACGAACGATATAACCATTTCACAGGATTGGACGAACCCGTAATACGCTTCCTCGAAGAAGAAGGCGAGATTACAAAATTCATGGAGCATGTATACGATATGGTAGGCGCATCCGTCAAACGTTATCTCGACCGTGGCTTCACAAACTTGATGGTAAGCTTCGGATGCACCGGCGGGCAACATCGCTCGGTCTATTCCGCGCAACATCTGGCAGAATACCTGCACGGCAAGTTCGACGTGAAAATCCACCTGATACACAGGGAGCAGAATATTGAACAATCTTTTGATACTATCTTATGAAGGCTATGATTTTTGCAGCAGGTCTCGGCACAAGATTACGGCCGCTGACTGATACCATACCCAAGGCGTTGGCCCCATTCTCAGGTAAACCTATGCTGGAGCATTTAATAATTAAACTGAAGGCGGCAGGTTTCGACGAAATAGTGATCAACATACACCATTTAGGCGACCAAATCATTGACTTCCTCAAGGCTAATGATAACTTTGGCCTTATCGTCCATATCTCCGACGAACGGGGATACCTCTTAGATACCGGCGGCGGACTCAAACAGGCCGCCTCGTTCCTGACAGGCAAGGAGCCGTTCCTTGTTCACAACGTGGACATCATTTCGGATGCGGACTTGGTCGCTTTATACAATAGCCATAATCCCGGCGTTTCCCTTGCTACGCTGCTTGTAAGCGAACGTGTGACCTCGCGCTACCTTTTGTTTGATAAGGAAGACAAGCTATGCGGCTGGCGTAACCGCGAGACGGGCGAAATCAAGTCGCACTTCCCGGACTTTTCGCCGAACAAGTATAACGGATATGCCTTTGGAGGCGTACACGTAATGTCGCCCGAAATATTCGGCTGCATGGAAGAATGGACAGGGAAGTTTTCCATCATTGATTTCTATATCTCCGCCTGCGTGAAGAAACGAATCACGGCCCATTTTGTCCCCGGTATTTCAATCTTTGACATCGGCAGTAACGATTCGCTGGAAGCTGCGCAGAGACGATTCAAACTCATGTAAATAAATAAAACTATGCTGGATATACAAGCTATTCGTAAGGATTTCCCTATACTTGGACTTAAGGTCTACGACAAGCCGCTTATCTATTTCGACAACGCCGCCACTACGCAGAAACCAACAGTGGTCGTGGAAAAAATCAGGGACGGATACTATAATGTGAACGCTAATATCCACCGGGGAGTACATTTCCTCAGTCAGGCGGCTACCGAAGCGCACGAGGAGGCGCGCCGCAAGGTTCAACAGTTTATAAATGCGCGGTATTCGCACGAAATAATCTTCACAAGGGGAACGACCGAAGCTATCAACTTAGTCGCTTCGACTTTCGCAGACGCCTTCCTTTCGTCCGGCGACGAGGTGATCATATCCGCCATGGAGCATCACTCCAATATCGTTCCCTGGCAGATACAGGCGGCAGGGAAGGATATAGCGGTCAAGGTCGTCCCTGTCGACGAGAAGGGCGAGCTCTGCATGGACGCTTACCGCCGCCTGTTCTCGGAAAAAACAAAGCTGGTCGCCGTCGCTCATGTGTCTAATGTTCTGGGAACGGTTAACCCGGTAGAAGATATTATTGCAACGGCGCACAACCACAATGTCCCTGTGTTGATAGACGGAGCGCAGGCCGTACCTCATATGCGCATCGACGTCGAAAGACTCGACGTCGACTTCTACGTCTTTTCCGCACACAAAATATATGGCCCTACCGGAATCGGCGCGCTCTACGGGAAGGAAGAATGGTTAGACAAACTCCCCCCTTATCAGGGAGGAGGCGAGATGATAGCCTCCGTCTCCTTCGAAAAGACCGTTTTCAACGAGCTGCCTTTTAAATTTGAAGCCGGCACACCCGATTACATCGGCAGCACGGCCTTTGCCGAAGCCTTGCGTTACGTGGAAGGCATAGGTATGGAGCGGATAGCCGCTTACGAACAGGAACTGCTGCGTTATGCTACGGAGAAGGTGCAATCGCTCGACATCCCCGTCCGTATATTCGGCAGGGCAGGGCATAAAAGCAGCGTATTGTCTTTCCTGGCAGGCGACATACATCATTACGATATGGGAATGTTACTCGACCGGCTTGGGATTGCCGTGCGTACAGGACACCATTGCGCACAGCCTTTGATGCAGGCGCTGGGTATCGAAGGAACTGTCAGGGCGTCGTTCGCTTTCTACAATACAAAAGAAGAGATAGACGCCTTCGCCGACGGCTTGGAGCGGGTTATTAAAATGCTGACGAAAAGATAACGGATATGCTGTTGCCTTACTTGGAGACGGGCCGCGTAGAAGCCGGTTGCGACGAGGCTGGGCGGGGTTGCCTGGCAGGGGCGGTTTTCGCGGCGGCCGTCATTCTTCCACAGGATTTCCGCCATGAATGGATGAACGACAGCAAGCAGTTGACGGAAAAGCAACGATACCGGCTACGCCCCATCATAGAGCGCGAGGCCCTCGCCTGGGCAATAGGCATAGCCACGCCGGAAGAGATAGACGAGAGGAACATCCTCAACGCTTCCTTCCTGGCGATGCACCGTGCGGTCGATAGATTATCGCTGATACCCGCCCATCTGCTGATAGACGGCAATCGCTTCCGCCCCTATCCCGGAATATCTCATACTACTATTGTGAAAGGCGACGCCAAATATTTAAGCATCGCCGCGGCATCTATTCTTGCGAAGACATACCGCGACGATTATATGCTTGGCTTGGATAAGGAATATCCCGCCTACGGATGGAAAGAAAACAAAGGCTACCCCACCCCTGCGCACCGCCGTGCGATACTCTCGCACGGCATCACGGCTTATCATCGCCAAACCTTCACCCTCCTCCCCAAAGGCAAGTTTACGGATAGCGCAGCCGGAGAATCGTGCGGCCGCTTAATCCCTGCGCAGGAATATCATGATGTAATAAGCTAATGTGGCCAATGAGCCAAGGGCGGCGACAACATAGGTGTAGGCTGCCGAACGCAGGGCGTCGACCGCTTTGTCGTAGGTTTGGCTGTTGGTAATCCCGCTCCGGCTCAACCATACTACGGCGCGCTGGCTGGCATTTATTTCTACCGGTAAGGTTATAAAACTGAATAGCGTAGTGGCGGCAAACAAGACAATGCCGAAAAGCATCAGTTGAGGAAAGGTATTAAGCAGAAGCATACCGCCCAGCAATATCCAGGTCATTATATTGGACGAGAAACTGACAATAGGCACTAAGGCCGAACGCATCTTCAGCGGTGCGTAGCTGACGGCGTGCTGCACGGCGTGACCGCATTCGTGCGCTGCAACGGCGGCTGCGGCTATGCTATTGCTTCCATAGACGGACTCGCTGAGGTTTACCGTCTTGTCGGCAGGATTATAGTGGTCGGTCAGACGGCCGGGCGTCGAGATAACCTTTACGTCGTATATCCCGTTATCGCGCAGCATCTTTTCCGCGACGTCCCTTCCCGTCATACCGCTGGGAATAGGAATGCGTGAATACTTTTCAAATTTGCTCTTCAGGTTATGGGATACCAACCAGCTCAGAAGAGCTATACCAATAAATAAACTCCAATAAAGCGTCATAATCATTCGTTTTTAAGTTTTAAAAAGATAAACAAAAAGCCTGCCACAGCACGGACGGCGGTAAATACGTCATGGAAACCGGCCGTTCAACTGTCTTCCGTGTAACGTATGATGGTCTGTTCGCGATCCGGCCCTACGGATACAATCTTGACCGGGACTTCCAGCTCTTCTTCCAAGAAGGAGAGATAGGCGTTAAATTCCTCCGGAAATTCGTCCTCGCTCCGCATTGAGGTCATTGCAGTCTGCCATCCGGGTAGTTCAACATAGACGGGGTTAAGATCGCCGGTTGCTTCGTAGGGGAAAATTGTCGTTTCCTCGCCGCCGACCGTATAGGCTACGCAGGCTTTGATGGTGTCGAACGTATCAAGTACGTCGCTCTTCATCATAATAAGCTGGGTCACGCCGTTTATCATGACGGCATACCTGAGGGCCACCAGGTCTATCCATCCGCAGCGGCGTTTGCGCCCTGTCACGGAGCCGTACTCGTTACCTTCACGGCGCATCGTCTCGCCGGTTTCGTCGAACAGCTCCGTCGGGAACGGGCCGCTGCCTACGCGCGTGCAATAGGCCTTGAAGATTCCGTATACCTCGCCTATGCTGTGCGGGGATACGCCCAATCCTGTGCAGCATCCGGCGCAAACGGTGCTGGATGAAGTGACAAAGGGATACGAGCCGAAATCAATGTCCAGCATCGTGCCTTGAGCGCCTTCTGCCAGCACCGTCTTTCCTTCCTTCAGGTAACTGTTGACGAGATGCTCGCTGTCGATGAAGTCGAACCGTTTAAGGTAGTCCAGAGCGTCGAGCCATTCGGCTTCTAAGGATTCCATGTCGTAGGCGAAGTTCAGCGAACGCAGTATAGCTTCGTGCCTTGCCTTGGCCGCTTGGTATTTGGCTTCAAAGTCGTGCAAATCGCCTACGCGAAGTCCGTTGCGACTGATCTTGTCCGTATACGCCGGGCCTATGCCCTTGCCTGTGGTGCCGATCTTGCCGGAGCCTTTGGCGGCTTCGTAGGCGGTGTCGAGCAGGCGGTGTGTGGGTAGGATCAGATGGGCTTTCTTCGATATGGACAGCCGTCTTGTCAGGTCGTGCCCGGAGGCGGCCAGAGCTTCGGCTTCCTGCTTGAAGAGCAAGGGGTCGAGTACTACGCCGTTGCCGATTATGTTTGTTTTTCCTCCTTGGAATATGCCGGAGGGGATTGAGCGTAAAACGTACTTGTGTCCTTCAAATTCCAACGTATGCCCCGCGTTGGGGCCTCCCTGGAAACGGGCTATCACGTCGTAGGCGGGCGTGAGCACGTCGACTATCTTTCCTTTTCCTTCGTCTCCCCACTGGAGCCCTAATAATACATCTACTTTCATGCTTTGTTTCATTTTTCGCTGTTGTTGCTGTTTGATTGGGATTTGTTTTTTTGAGCGTCCTTCTGCATTTTGTTCTTGCACCGCCCGCACATGCCGTATACGTATGAACACAGGTACTCCGGAGTGAACCGGCTCTTTAACGTGGTTACATTGTTTTTCAGGAACGGGGGATGCTTCACCTCGCGTATGCAATAGCATTGGGTGCAGATGAAATGCAGGTGCGATTCGGCCTTCTTCCTCAGTTCGTACATCACCGGTATGGGCGGTATGTGGGGGTGGTGTGAGATAAGTCCCGAATCAAAATGATGGCGTACGATAATCTTCGCCTCGATCAGGATATTCAGCGTATTGTACAGGGTGGCTTTGCTGACGCGGAACTTGGTATTATCCAGCCTGGCGTGGAGCATATTTATATCAAAATGCCCTTTGAAAGCGCATATCTCGTTGAGAATAGCGTCTCTCTCCCCCGTTTTCCGCCGTCCCCCGTCCGCATCTCTTTTTTCTTTCAAGTAAGAGGAGAAGCCGTCATATATTTCTTTGTAAACTTTGTTTTCCATTCTTCCTGTATGACACCTGAACGGCAAAGTTAGCCAAAAAATCTTCGGATACGCCGCCGGCGCTTTCAAAATCACTTCTTATACTTCAACAGCATAATCACCGGATTAGATTCCCCGTCGAGCCCGGCGGCTATTTCTGCGAGACGGCCTCTTAGCTTGCCGTTCTCATAGTCTTCGATCAGGTCGGGGGCTTGTATGCTTATGTAGGCTGCTATCTCGCCGTTTACGGGGTTTGACCTGTTAATCTCTACGGGTCTGTTATCCGTATAGTCGTCATTGTAGACGGTGTACTCGAAGAGGGCGTCTTCCTCTTTGTCGTACATCAGATGAGTTGCCGGGAATAAATCCCTGCCCAGTTCGGATTCTATCTTCACAACATCCATGAAGTAATAACGGTCGGTAAACATGCTCGGAAGGAGAAATATCCTCGTGTCCATCGAAACAGGCGGAGTCCTTACTATAAAGGGCGTCAGAGTGTGGTCGGGCCGGTATCTATACACGGTGTCGGATGACTGTTCCACAAGTATCCAGCTCTCAATATACGGAATCAGTCCCTTATACATATCAGGAGCATAATAATAGGAGCCGTAACGCTCGTCTTCAAATTCCGCGCGCATGTTTATATCATCTTTAGCCTGAATTTGAATATTTCCCCTAAGACTTCCGTCCGCTTTTGATATAATCGCAAACGGAACCTTCCTGTCAACCTTCTGCCAACTGTTATTGCCTATCAGATGGTCACGGTCAAAGTTATACATATACTCCACATTAATAGAATCATCATGCCTGATAACCCGTTTAAAATTCCCGTCCAAATCGTAGACCAATATTCTGCGCGAAGGACGGTCATTGACAAATATTTCACCCCTGTCTTCATCGAGGACAATGCCCGTATAAACGGTATACTCCTCGCCACCTTGCCCGTAGCGGTTTATCCTTTTTATGGCCCTCCCGCTACGGTCGAAGATAAAGATATTCCCATCCTGCGAACGATTCCTCAATATTATCATACTCCCGGTGACGTCCCGCACTAAATCCTGGCAAACAAACTCGTCGTTAGTTTCCAGCGCAACATACTCCACGTCCATAAAGTCCTGGAGGATGAGTTCTTTCTTCGGGTAGCTTGCCGTGACGTCGACGGTGATGACGCCGTCGTTTGTGATGCCTGATTTTTTGCATCCTGCGCATCCTGCGATTATGAACAGGATAGTCGTTGCGATTGTTAGTAGTCTTTTCATTGCGTTTTTACTATTTATAGTTTATACGGGCAAATGTATATAAAATATGTATCCATAAGTTCTTTGGACGAAAAAGACCGGTAGGATGGCGTCCATACCAATTGGATGAAGTTATGTATTTGCACGGGAATGATTCCGGTCGCCGGAAGAGGCGCTGTCGGTCGTCGGCAGACTTCCCAAAATTTGGTAACCGTGTTTTCACTCGTCGGCAGACTTACCAAATTTTGGTAAGTCTGTTTTCACCTGTCGGCAGACTTACCAAAATTTGGGAGTATATCTGAGGTTTGCGGGATGATGTCCCCTTAAAATGAAAAAGCCCCCGGCATCACGCAGGGAGCTTTCTATAAATTACAACAGAACGACC
>JAIRZN010000123.1 GCA_031267205.1 Tannerellaceae bacterium
CACGGTCTCAATCAATCCTGTCAGCGTGCCTTTATAGGATGTGTTCACGTCCTTGTCTATCCGTCCGGCTATGATGCAGCAGACGGTCATCGCCCTGTGTCCCATAAGAGCGGACATTCCGGCGAGGGAGGAGCTTTCCATTTCGTAATTGGTTATCTTTTTACCTTTATATTCAAATAACTCAATCTTGCGGTTCAGCTCCGGGTCGGCAAGCGCGAGGCGTACCTGACGTCCCTGCGGCCCGTAGAAGCCGTTGGCGGCAATGGTTACGCCTCGCATAATATCGTTTCCGGCTATCTGATCCACCAACGAAGCGTCGGCGGTCACTATGTAGGGATAAATACCGGCGGGCTTCCATTGTAGCCGTATAATCAGTTCCTCCTCGAAGTCTGTGTCGCGGACGGTTTCATTGCCGTCGTAGAAATAAAGCACTCCGTCGAAGCCGATAGATTTTTCGGCAGCCACGTATGTCCCTACCGGTGCAGAGGCTTGCAAGCTTCCCGACGTACCGACGCGAACGAGGGTCAGTTGTTTCAGTTGCCGCTTCACTCTACGGGTGGCGAAGTCGATGTTGGCGAGGGCATCGAGTTCGGTCAGGACAATGTCGATATTGTCCGTTCCTATCCCGTGCGATACGACAGTGAGGCGCATCCCTCGGTACGTCCCCGTAACGGAGCGAAATTCGCGGTTAGACGCCTCGCACTCCAGCGCATCGAAATAAGAGGCTACCGTAGATACTCGTTCAGGGTCGCCGACGAGTATAATCCGGTCAGCTATTTGCCCCGGCTTCAGATGAAGATGGAATATGCTTCCATCTTCATTAATTATAAGCTCCGAGGGAGGAATTGTTCTCATTATATTCTTCTGTAATCCTGCGTGATTAGTCTTTGATTGGTTTTGAAGGGCCGGAGCTTGGCTTGCCGATTGTTTCGCGCATGGAGGTGTCGGCTTCTATATTTTTCATCCTGTAATAGTCCATTATGCCCATGTTGCCGGAACGGAAAGCGTCGGCCATTGCTTTGGGCACTTCGGCTTCGGCTTCGATCACTTTGGCCCGCGCTTCCTGCGCTTTGGCTTTCATTTCCTGTTCGAGGGCTACGGCCATGGCGCGTCTTTCCTCGGCTTTGGCCTGGGCGATGTTCTTGTCGGCTTGCGCCTGGTCCATTTGCAGGGCGGCGCCGATGTTTTTGCCTATGTCGATGTCGGCGATGTCAATGGAGAGGATTTCAAATGCCGTGCCTGCGTCTAATCCTTTGCGGAGGACGAGTTTTGAGATGGAGTCCGGATTTTCGAGCACTGACTTATGGTTTTCGGACGAACCGATGGACGATACTATTCCTTCGCCTACGCGGGCCAGGATGGTTTCTTCGCCTGCTCCACCGACTAATTGCTTGATGTTGGCTCTCACGGTTACGCGGGCTTTGGCTATAAGCTGGATGCCGTCTTTAGCCACCGCCGTGACGGGTGGGGTGTCGATTACCTTGGGGTTGACCGACATCTGTACGGCGAGGAATACGTCGCGCCCTGCAAGGTCGATCGCTGTCGCCATCTGAAACGAAAGGTCGATGTTTGCTTTCGAAGCCGAGACGAGGGCGTGTACTACTCTCTCGACATGACCGCCGGCTAAGTAGTGGGCTTCGAGGTCGTCGCGCGTGAGCGTTTTCAGTCCTGCCTTGTGCGCTTCGATCATCGCCCTGGCGATCACTCCCGGAGGAACGTTACGGATGCGCATCAGGAATAGTTGTATCAGCGAGATGCTTACGCCCGACACCTTGGCCGAAATCCACAGCAGGAACGGCACGTAATAAAAGAAAATGATAAGCAGCAATATCGCTGCGCCCAGTAAAACAACCGGCAAAAAAGTGACTTCCATATACATTATAATTTATGTGTTAATAATATTGTCTTCCTTTCGGGCCACAAGTACATTGTATCCGTCTACCCGTATGACCCGGATGGGCGTGTTCTCATCTATGAAATCGCCGGTTGACTTGGCTTCGACGGTTATGCCGTTAATGTCGGCCTTCCCGATTGGGGCGAGGCGCGAGACAGTTGTCCCTTCGTCACCGGGGTGTATGTCAAGCTCGCGCGCCGAAGTTACTTTTGATTCTATATTGGTGTGAAGCGCAACTTTGTTGAACGACTTCGAGCGCAGTAGCCAGGCGAAGGCTACGACGAAGGTCGCCACCGACGCCACGAGCGTGATATGCCCTGCGGATGCGCTGACCGTATAGGCGAAGATTACGCCGCCGATGGCGAAAAGCGCGCCACCTATTCCTGCGACGGTAATGCCGGGCAGGAGGAATATTTCGAGCAGAACCAGCGCAATGGCGATTCCCATCAGGAAAACTATAACAGCTATGTCTAAGATCATAATTGGGTACGTATTTGTTATGATTCTAATAATTTATCCGCAAGTGATTTATTTCCGCATTGCGCGCCTTTTTTTCGAGCAGGGACGGTTGTTGGAGCAGCCTGTACAGTTGGTCTTCGGCCTGGAGGATGGCGGGTTTCAGGCGTTCTTTCTGTGTGTTGCCGCTACGGGCGTACGTCGCGCGCTAGGTATCAAGTTTATCGCCTGAATCATTTTTCTGTTTGTAAAGGCTCAGCAGTTTTTCGTAGAAGTCTCGCGCTTCAGGGCTTTTAAAGTCTTCCCAGGTATAATATATTGTGTTGTCATTGATTACAAATTCAAAATCCTTGCGCACCTCTTTTTTACCCGACGGGAGTTCGGCGTGGGCCAGGCTGATCAGTTCTGCGTAACCGTTCGGGCGGCTCCAGGTATCGGCTATAGAGGTTATGAGGGCGCGCGAGCGTTTGAGGTCGATGTCGTCGCTTTCGATGCGGTTTCGTTGCTCGTCGGGGACGAAGAGGTAGATGCAGACTTTGCCGGCGGGCTGGTTGCGGTCTGATGCGAACCATCCGAGGCCTTTTTTCTCGTCGATAACAAGCATATAATCGTTGGCAAGGGAGTTGAAGGGCATTCCGAGCTGTTCGGGCGTGAGGTAGGTGTCGGTGTTAATATTATACCGGGTGACGAATAAATCCAGGCCTCCGATTGATTCCTCGCTGTCGGATGCGTAATAAATCGTTGCGCCGTCGGTCAGGATAAAGGGATAATTGCTGTTGCCGCTGTTGTTGTTGATATTTTCGGGCAAGCGTTTTTCGTCGCTCCATTTGTCTAAGAGCTTTGACTGCGAAAATAGGCTGTAACGCTCCTGCCCGTCTTCCGGGTGGGCGTAACAAATCCGGTCTCCTATCTCGTTGACGTATACGGTGGATGCGACCTGTTCGCCGGTTTGGAAAAAGTCCCTGTACGATGCGATCCGGCCCGCTTCTTCGCTTAGCGTATAGGCCTGGAGAAAATTATTCCTGTCGACCACTATGCTGTCTATAATCTGTACGTTCTCGACTTTGTCAACCATACGATACGCCTTTTCGGCAATATCAAGCCGTTTTTTGTACGGCTCAATATCGTCCTTACGTTTGGCTCGGATGTCGATGTATTCGGCGTACATATCGACCGCCTCATCGAATCGGTAAGTCTTGATGTACAGCTCGCCAAGGTATCGATAGGCTTCCTGCACCCGCCGACCGGCGGCCATACGGAGATAAGGTTCGGCAGCCGTCAGATCGCCCGTTTCAAAGCAGCAAACTCCGTACCAATGGTTGTACGAAGCGTTGTTGGGCGATTGTTTGGCGAATCTCTCGAACGCCGACTTGGCTTCGGCATACTTGCCTGCGGTATAGAGCCTCTTAGCCTGTTCCAGACTCTGCGCAGACAAGCCGAAGGCGCAAAGTAAGCAGGCGACTACCGGCGGAGCGATTCTTTTTAACAACTGTGTCATATCCCGTTCACAAAAATTACAGTCTCAAAGGTAATACTATTTTGATTCGAAAGCATAAACCGGACAATTATTTTCAACCGTTAAAATCCTTCTCTGCTGAAGACACGTCTCCCTGAATCTTCTGTTTTTTTTGCAGAAGCTACAACGACTACATTGGAACTTTTGTTTTTTAACAATATTCCGAGCTAACTAATTGTAATACCGTATTGATACCAAGGACAGGTAACGAATAAGTAACGTTTCTAACGCTTTCTTATGCTGTATTTTGAATTACGAGAAATAACTCTTGATACCTGTCAAAGATACGAATAAACCGTGAATCCGACAGGTATATTGATTTAACTTGCAAAGTGTACCCCGCATACAGCCTTTTGGCCGTTCGTAGGGTATTTCCTTGTATGAACGGTAAATCAAACGGCAGTCCCCCCGTATACCGTAAGCATTCGGCGAACTACACCTTGTGGTGATTCATCATCAGAGCGAACAATAGTTATAGAGATTATTGTCTTTGTAATCATTAAATCCGTGTTTATGACGTATGTGAGTTATATGGTAGTCTGACGCTTTGAGAAGGATAGTGCAAGCTACACCTTGTTGTGATTGATCCACTGACCGGGTAATAGTCGGTAGAGGTTATTGATTTTACAATCGTTAATCCGGTTCAGAACGTCAGTGAACCATAGATTAGCATGTAATTGCCGCAGGTTTGCTGTTGGAATTTGCATTGGAGGAATTGCCCTCTTTCGGAGTAGGCCGAATCCGTTCGCTGCTCCTGTACCCGTTTTCATTCGATGAATATTTGCGAGCAATGAGAATGAATACGCTTGCCAATGAGGGTGTGTCAAAATAGGTATTCCCTCTTTTTTACTATAAAGGCCGTACTTTCTCAAGCTCGGGCTTTGCTATATCCCAAAGTCTTATTAACTTTAGGCATTAAAAAAACTATTATGGCAAAGTTACATTTTCGTCCTTACTCACCCAACCAAACAGTTCTTTTTCTCGGAAGGATTGATGAAGATATTGCTGCAAACGATCCCGTTCGTATTGTCGGCAGGCTGATTGATAGTCTTGATCTTAGTCATATCAAGAAGCTGTATAAGGAGTCCGGTCGTAGTCCTTATCATCGTGGATCCTCCGCATTTAATTATTAACGTGGTCTATGCCACAAAATTTATTATCCCAATGGGAAAAGTATGTGGTCTTAATGTACACAAAGATAGTGTCTTTGTCTGCATTTTGAGTGAAAATGGTGAGAAAATCCAGGAGAAGTTTGGTGTTTTGACAAGTGAGCTTAATTCATTACGCGATTTACTTGTTTCCCGTAGTGTAGGTGAAGTCGCTATGGAAAGTACCAGTATATACTGGATGCCTATTTGGCGCTTTCTGGAGGGCAACTTTGACTTGAAACTTGTCAATCCTTATTTCATCAAGCAGTTGCCCGG
>JAIRZN010000171.1 GCA_031267205.1 Tannerellaceae bacterium
CTTGAAAAACTTCCCGAAGGTCGACTGGTCGGAGAAGTTGAGAGCATCGGCAACCTGTTGCACTGTGGTCTGCGGAGTTTTCAGTAGCACTTTGGACTCTATTATAAGGGCGTCGTCTATCCATTTGTTTGCCGGTTTGCCGGTTATCTCTTTCAATATGATCGAGAGGTATTGGGGCGTAATGCACAGTTTGTCGGCATAGAATGTGACAAGGTGCTGCTCTCTGACATGCATGAAAAGCAGTTGCAGGAATTGATTCATGATTTCTTCTTTTCGGGAAAAGACGGAACGGGAGAACGTCTCCGTCTTACCTATAAGTATGTTTGCAAGTTCGAGAACGAAGGCGACGACCGAGTTTTGCATCACCTCGTGATGGAAGGCGTGCGTGCGCAGGTGGATTTTCTCCGCCAGCATCATGAAGCACTTCTCAACATGAGCGGTTTCTTCCGGCGCCATAGGCAGGCAGGGATTCTTGCGTAGTTGCATATAGGCGGTTAACTTGGGCGTAGGGGTATTCAGATGGTAATCATCCATTAAATTTTTGCTGATAATTAGAGCCTTCGTTTTCAAGTCGTTACTGGATTCAGCCATCTGGAAAATATGCGTAGGCATGACCATAAGCAAATGGTTAGCCGAGACGGTATAAGGTATATAATCTATGCTGATCCTGACACTGCCTCTGACGACCATCACTATGACAAGCTGGTTGATGCGCACCGGGTCGGAGTATCCGCCGGTATGCTGGGCGAAAGAAGTAGCGGCCTTCAGCTCGGCAATCGTCACGGCATCTTGGTACGTGTCGGAAACGGTAATATATTCAATCAGATCAGAGGCTTCGATAAAGGGTAGTTTGTCCATAACTCAATATGTTTCGTTTTTGACCAACAAATGTAATGCATTTAATTTGTTTTTTGCGTGTTTCTTATTCATTATATCGTCTTATGACTAATTCTGTAACGGAGTAAACCATTTAAGTTTTCCATTTAAGCCCGACCTTTGTTGTCAAAAGTAACAAAACATCCCGCAAAACAGTCACAGCGCTTATATGCTATTTGTCGATAATAAACAGCAATTCGTCGATAAATGCCCGCAAACTGACGTTTTTTGTTTGAGTGAATGGTAATGTAAATATATTTTTGTGCAATTGTTATATGAATTTAAAGGAACAGATAATAGTGGTAGCATTCGACTTGTTTTCCCAGTATGGCATAAAAAGCGTCAGTATGGACGATATAGCCCGGCATCTGGCTATATCCAAACGTACCATATATGAGATTTTCCCCGACAAGGAAACCTTACTGGCCGAAGGGATCGAATACTCGCACCTGATAATGTCCGATTATCTTACGCGGATAGAAAAAGAGCCTCACACGGCAATGGAGATCATCTTATTATTGTTCGAGAAACTGATGAAACATCCCAGATGGTACTCCAGGAAGTTTTATGAAGACCTCAAACGATACCCCGTCGCGCTGGAAAAAAAGGAATACCAGAAGACAAGGTTCGCCGACGTTTGCAGTCGTATATTCAACCGCGGATTGAAGGAGGGCGTGTTTCAGGAGGATGTGAATTTTGAAATCATGGCGTTGCTGGCCAAGGAGCAACTCAAGATGCTGACGATGCCTCAGTCATTTTCCAAACATTCCAACGAAGAAATATACGGCACGGTGCTCATTACCTTCCTTCGCGGAATAGGGACGGATAAGGGAAGGGGCATCCTCACGCGCTGGGTATCCGCTAAGATACATTATAACGATATAAAAGAGTGAGATTTAATTTAAAAAGTAATTCTATCTTAAATGGAAAAATTAGTATGTGTTAGAAAGATGATGCAGGTTGCAGGTTTATTTTTGCTGTCTGCAACTTTTGCTTTACTCCACGCTCAGGAACCTTTGGTACTCAATCTGGATAAAGCATTGGAGATTGCAATGAGCGAAAGCCCGACCGTGAAAGTGGCCGATCAGGAGATTGAAAAAAAGAAATATGCGCATAAGGGAGCTTACGCGGCTTTGTTCCCGCAAATCAAACTGGGTGGCGATTACCAACGCACGCTGAAGAAACAGGTGATGTATATGGACGGGGCTTTTGATATGGTAGGCATGATGGCGCCGATGTTCAACGGGATGGAAAATACGTTCGCCACCCAGGTGCCGGGCTATGCTCCGGGCACGTTGATGCAACAGATCGAAGCCGCCACTCCCCCAGTCGACCCTTCGGCGGCGGGAGAAGGTATTACTATTGGGCGCGATAACAACTGGAGCGTCGGATTCACGGCCGGAATGCCGTTGATCAATGCGCCGTTGTGGAAAAGCCTGTCTATTTCAGCTTTGGACGTGGAGCTGTCTATCGAACAGGCGCGCGCCTCAAAAATAGATATGGCCAACCAGGTGAGGAAGTGTTTTTACGGCGTTTTGCTGGCCGGCGATTCATACCGGGTATTCAAGGAAAGCTACGACAATGCCATGGCTAATTACTTGGATATAAAAAATAAATACGAACAGGGATTAGTTGCCGAGTACGACTTGATAAGGGCAAACGTGTCGATAAAAAATATCGAACCCAACTTATTGCAGGCCGAAAACGCGACGACATTGGCCAAATGGCAGTTGAAAGCCCTGCTGGGAATGGATTTAGACCTGACGATCGAATGCGAGGGACGGCTTACGGACTTTCAGCACGAACTTTTCGGCGATTACCTGTCCGCCTCTACCGACGTATCATTGGATAACAACAGTTCACTTAAACAGTTGGATATTCAGACAAGGCTGCTCAAACGCACGCTTGAGATGCAAAAGCTTGATTTCCTGCCAACCCTGTCGCTGTCCGGGCTTTACCAGTGGAGCGCGATGAACAACGACTTCAAGTTCGGCGAATACAGATGGAACCCGTATTCCATGGTAGGCCTGTCGCTGAGCTTTCCTATTTTTTCGGGTGGAAGCAGGGTAAACAAGGTAAAGCAGACACAGGTGTCCATCTCTCAATTAAGGTTGCAACGGGATGATGCGGAACGAAGTCTGCAATTGGCAATCAGACAGTTTACCGACAATATGAATACCTGTGTCAAACGCTTTGACGCAGCGCAGAAAGGCGTAGAACAAGCAGAACTCGGATATTCCATCGCACGCAAACGATATGACATCGGCGCAGGCACTCTGCTGGAAGTAAACGATTCGGAACTTGCCATGACGCAGGCCCGCCTCAACTTCAATCAAGCCATATATGATTATATGACGGCAAAGTCGGAACTGGAAAAAACGTTAGGAAAACAATCTTACTCAAAATGAAAATAACAATAAAAACCAGATATAAAATGAGAACAAATAATGTATTCAAACTCACGTCGGCAGTTGTACTGACCATGTTGATGTCTTGCTCTTCGGGGGAGAAAAAAACGGAAGAAACAAATATAAAGCCAAAAGTTAAATTAGAAACTGTAAACATGCAGGACGTAGAACAGTTGAGCGAGTTCACTGCTACTGTCCTTGCCGGAGTATCGAACAAAATAGCTCCGCAAGCTCCCGTCCGCATACAGAAACTGCATGTAGAAGTAGGCGACCACGTAAGCGCCGGCCAACTGTTGGTGACGATGGACGCAACTACCCTGAAACAAACCGAAATGCAGATAGACAATCAGGAAACGGAGTTCAACAGAATCGACGAACTGTATAAGGTAGGCGGCGTCTCAAAATCGGTTTGGGATGCACAAAAGACAGCTTTGTCGGTAGCAAAGGAAACCTATCGCAATTTACAGGAAAACAATCAACTGTTAAGCCCGATATCAGGCCTTGTTACCGCGCGCAACTACGACAATGGCGACATGTACGGCGGAGCTTCACCTGTATACGTGGTAGAACAAATCCGTCCCGTCAAACTGATGGTCAATGTTTCCGAAAGTTATTTCACGAAAGTAAAAAAAGGCATGGATGTAAGCGTCAGCTTGGATGTCTATGGAGACGAAGTTTTCCAGGGCAAAGTAAATCTGATTCATCCGACAATAGACCCGGCAACACGCACCTTCCCTGTTGAGCTAAGAATAGCAAATAATGATGAACGGGTGCGGCCGGGTATGTTTGCGCGGGTGATCATGAATTTCGGCGCTTTGCGGCACGTTGTAGCTTCCGACCTTTCAATCGTAAAACAGGCCGGGTCAGGCGACCGCTATATATATGTATACAAGAATAACGCTACGGTGTCATACCAGAAAGTATCGTTAGGCCGTCGCCTGGGAGATAGGTATGAAGTCCTTTCCGGCATAGAAGATGGCGATCGCATAGTTGTTACCGGTCAAAGCCGGTTGACAAACGGACAGGAAGTTGAGGTTGTAAATTAAGAAAATCAGTAAAATATGAGTTTATATTCAACAGCGGTAAAAAAGCCGATATCTACCGCCCTTATCTTTGTGGCAGTAGTTGTGTTCGGTCTTTTTTCTTTAACCCGGTTATCTATCGATTTGCTTCCCAAAATTGATATGAACATGATTATGGTTATGACAGCCTATCCCGGCACAAGCGCCGCGGACATAGAAATGAATGTGTCAAAACCATTGGAAAATACACTTAACAGCGTTAGTAACCTGAAAAATATAACGTCGCAATCCAGGGAAAACATTTCCATCATCACGCTGGAGTTTGAATATGGTTCCGATACGGACGTAGCAACCAACGATGTACGTGACAAATTGGAAATGGTCAGATCCTACCTGCCCGATGATGCGGAAAGCCCGGTCATCTTTAAGTTCGGTACCGACGACATTCCTATCATCATGCTCTCGGTCACGGCCGAAGAAAGCACCAACGCTCTTTACAAGATTCTGGACGACAAAGTATCCAACCCCCTAGCTCGCATCAACGGCGTAGGGGCAGTCTCCATCAGCGGAACGCCTATACGCGAATTGCAAGTATATTGCGACCCCTACAAGCTAGAGGCCTACGGACAAACAATTGAAGGCATATCAGCTATCGTTGCACAGGAAAACCGCAATACGCCCGGAGGTGTCATAGATATCGGGTCGAACACATACTCTCTGCGTGTACAGGGCGAATTTACCGACGTCGATCAATTACTTGATTTGGTCGTCGGAAGCCGTGATAATAAAACAGTATATCTGCGAGACATAGCCTACGTGCAGGATGACGTAGAAGAACGGGCGCAAGAAACGTACAACAACGGAACCCGCGGCGGTATGATTATCATACAGAAGCAATCAGGCGCTAACTCGGTCGAAATAGCAAATAAAGTTTACGAAAAGCTTCCCGAAATACAAGCCAGCTTGCCCTCCGACGTGAAGTTGGGCATTATCATGGACTCGTCCGAAAACATCGTAAATACGATAAACTCATTGGTTGAAACGGTCGTAGTAACGTTTATAATCGTAATGCTCGTCGTACTGGCATTCCTCCGTCGCTGGAGGGCTACATTCATTATAGTGCTCACCATACCTATTTCGCTGGTAGCCTCATTCGCTTACTTGATGGCTTCGGGAAACACATTGAATATCGTGTCGATGAGTTCGCTTTCCATAGCCATCGGCATGGTGGTGGACGACGCTATCGTTGTGCTGGAGAATATCACCAAACACATCGAACGAGGCAGTACGCCCAAACAGGCCGCAATTCATGCCACCAACGAAGTAGCTCTCGCCGTCATGGCCTCTACACTTACCATATTAGCCGTGTTCCTGCCATTTACAATGATAACATCAGGTATCGCAGGTATTATGTTCAGGCAATTAGGCTGGATTGTAGCCATAGTGATTACCATATCCCTGGTATCCGCTCTTACGC
This sequence comes from Tannerellaceae bacterium, assembly GCA_031267205.1. Taxonomy (GTDB): domain Bacteria; phylum Bacteroidota; class Bacteroidia; order Bacteroidales; family Tannerellaceae; genus DFXE01. The sequence goes on from JAIRZN010000171.1 coordinate 5,784, forward strand.
TTACTCCGATGCTTTGCTCTCAGATGCTGCGTTTGGATACGAAAAAAGGCAAATTGTATGCTATTTTATTTACACCTGCCGAAAAGGGATTGAACTGGCTGGATACTGCTTATTCCCGTTTGGTTAACTGGGCGGTGCGACACAGGAAAACGGTTATTGCCGGCGCAACGCTTATTTTCTTAGGTAGTTTGATGCTTATACCGACTATAAAGACGGAATTTTTCCCAACACAGGACAATGCGCGCATCGGTGTCAATATTGAACTTCCAATAGGAACCAGACAAGACATCACCCGTGAACTTGCGGAGCGTATCGACAAGGAATTTCGCGATAAATATCCGGAAATAAAGATTTCGAACTATTCCGAAGGGCAAGCAAGTACAGACAATACCTTTGCGCAATTGAGCAATAGCGGCACGCACATCATAGACTTTAATATCAGCCTGTACAGCACCGGAGTGCGCAAGCAGGCCAGCGGTTCGGACAGAGGATTGACGGAAATCTGCGAGTTGATGCGCAAAGACCTGGAAGCATATACGGAAATCAAACGCTTTGAAGTATTGGCGGGCGGCGGCAATATGATGGGAGGCGAGGCTTCGGTAGACATAGAAATATATGGTTTCGACTTCTCCGAAACGGATGCCATCGCCAATGAAGTAGCCGGACGTCTCAAAAACGATGAAACTATATCCCAGGTAACCATCAGCCGCGAAGATTACATCCCCGAATACCAGGTTGACTTCGACCGCGAAAAGTTAGCCGTAAACGGATTGAACGTAACGACGGCCTCGATGTATATGCGCAACCGCATCAACGGGTCGATAGCTTCTCTCTACCGCGAAGACGGCGACGAGTACAACATCCGGGTGCGTTACGCCCCTCAGTTCCGCCAGTCGCTGGAAGATATTGAAAATATTATAATATATAACAATGCAGGACAAGGCATTCGTATACGCGAATTGGGACAGGTCGTCGAACACATGACACCTCCTACCATCGAACGTAAAAACCGCGAGCGCGTAATCACCGTCTCGGCCATCGCCGCAGAAGGCACTGCGCTTAGCGACGTCGTGAAGATTGTCAACGAAGAAATGAGGAATATGCAAGTACCACCGGAAATAGCATGGCAACTTGCCGGCACATACCAGGATCAACAGGAAACATTCGGTGACCTGGGTCTGCTTATGCTTCTGATTGTACTATTGGTATTCATTGTCATGGCGGCGCAGTTCGAATCGTTAGTCGACCCGTTCGTCATAATGTTTTCCATCCCGTTCGCCTTTACCGGCGTCTTATTAGGCTTGTCAATCACGCAAACGCCGCTCGGTGTTATGGCTATGATAGGCGTGATTATGCTCATAGGTATTGTCGTGAAGAACGGTATTGTGTTAATAGACTATACAATTCTCTGCCGCGAGCGCGGAATGAGCATCATTACCGCCTGCGTAGCTGCCGGCAAATCACGTCTACGTCCGGTATTGATGACAAGTTTGAGTACCGTGCTCGGAATGCTTCCGTTAGCTATGGGCACAGGCGAAGGAGCAGAGATGTGGCGCGCTATGGGTATGACGGTAGCCTGGGGGCTTTCCATCTCCACCCTGATAACATTGGTCATTGTTCCGGTTGTTTATTGCGTCTTTGCTGCAAACGGAGTAAAACGCAGGAGGAAAAAAATCGAGAAAAGAATATCCGGTGCGATGAACTATAATGCAATATAAATAGTTATAATAATATGAAACAACGTATGAAAGCTATACTTATAACATTCAACCAGGCATATTATGATGCCATCATTTCCATAATGGACAGAAATGCAATCAAAGGCTACACCTTTTGGGAAGATGTGCAGGGACGCGGAAGTAAGACGGGAGAACCTCATTACGGCACACATGCTTGGCCTACGAAAAACTCTGCTATCTTTGTCGCTTTAGAAGATGAAAAGGTCGAGGGTTTCTTAGATTTATTACATAAACTTGATATACAAACCGAAGCGCAAGGATTGCGTGCATTTGTATGGAGTATTGAACAGTTAATTTGACTGGATATAAGAGAGTATTTATAATAAAATTTTAGTAACACAGGACGAAGAGGCTACTTGCTGCAGCCCCTCGTCCTTGTTATTTTAACATGCAGGATTATGGGAATTAGAAATCATTTAAAAATTCTTCTTTTTGAAAAGAATGAGAGCGTCGGGCAATTACTTTGCGACTTTATGCTGATAAACGATTTTCAGGCCGACATATTTACTTCCCCTGAAGAAGCTTACCAGGCCTTTCTCACAGGAGTGTACCCTATTTGTTTAATCAGTATCGAAGAGTCATCCTTAGATGAATATTTTGATCTCGTGAAAAGGATTAAAACAGTTAACTCCGATGTCATATTAATCTTTCTTGCTGCAAATCCGAAAGCCGAGACTCTTGCGCAGGCTTACGCTCTGGAAGCGGATGACGTTGTGCGCAAACCTTTTATACTGGAAGAACTACAATTGCGTATAGAAGCCGTCCTCAGGCGCTCCCGTAGCCTGGATATTCAAACTGCAAGTTTATTCCGGATTGGAAAGTTTTTACTTGATGCAAAAAAGCAAACTCTATCCGTCGACGATGTCTGTAATAAAATTACCACAAAGGAATGCGACCTGCTCAAGTATCTTTGTGAAAACATGAATAGCCTCGTTATGCGTGAGGATATTTTAAGAATAGTCTGGAAAAACAATTCGTATTATAACGCGCGCAGCATGGACGTATATATAACCAAGCTACGCCACTTGCTGAAGGGAGATAACAAGGTAGGCATAATCAACGTTCATGGAAAAGGTTACAAACTGTTGGTTATATGAACGAACGATAGCATGGAAAATGTTTACCGCTACTACCGGAACACAATAAATGCCTGCTCAGGGCAAACGAAAAAATTACAAAAGAATATTCACCTGCTGGGTACCATGCGTTTGTTCGTGGTAATCGGTGCCATGGCAACTGTTTGGTTTTTAAAAGAATCGGATTGGGAACCGATCGCCGCAGCCTTGTCTTTATTTGTGATTGCATTCATTGTCTTAATGGTTTATCATACTTTACTGTCGAATAAGAAAACATATGCCGAAACCTTGATTGACCTGTGTTCAAGCGAATTGAAGGGACTGGACTACGATTTCAGTTCCTTCGACGGAGCGCCGGATATGATTGGCGGAGAACATCCCTTCAGTCTCGACCTGGATATATTCGGCCGCAACTCGCTCTTTCAATCCGTCAACCGGACCGTCACGGTTATGGGACGTGAACGGCTGGCAAACATTTTCATAAACCCCCTTACAGGAAAGGATGCCATCCTGCAACGCCAGGAAGCAATAAAGGAACTGACCCCGCTTGCCGGACTCAGGCAAGACTTTTACGTGAACGGCCTCATCAAAGGCAGGGAACCGCAGGGCGACAACCACCTGTTAACCTATCTGCTGAACGACTCCGTCTTTTTTGCCGGCAACCCTCTGTGGAAACTGTCCACACGTATAGTCCCCTTAGTATGGATCGTTCTCATCGCCGGCCTCGCCCTGGGATACATAGCGTTATCGCTTTTCAGCATCCTGTTTATGATTAGCGCGCTGACGGCTTACGCCCGTATCGGGAGGATAAATAAGCTGCATATGTCGGTCAACCGGCTGGAGAAAATTCTGCTGACCTATTCCGCCCTGATCAAGAGCGTTGAAGGCGGCGCCTTTACTTCTGGCTTACTCTCCGGTATAAACAAACGCTTGACGTGCAGGAAAGGAACGGCGTCGCAGGCAATTAAAAAACTGTCCGCACATATCGGAATATTAGACCAGCGGGCAAAATTTACCGCCATACTGCTGAACATATTTACTTTCCGGGAAATACGCGCCGTCATCGCCATCGAACAGTGGAAAACCGAACACGGCCCAGATGCTCAAGGATGGCTTGACGCCCTGGCCGACTTCGACGCCCTCAGCTCGCTTGCCGGATTTTCATTCAATCATCCCGGATACACCTATCCCTGCATTGCCGACGCTTACTTTGAAATGTCGGGAAAAGCGCTGGGGCATCCTTTGATAAACAGGAACGTATGCGTCAAAAACGATATAACGATAGGCCTGAATCCCTGTTTCATGATTATAACGGGGGCTAATATGGCGGGGAAAAGCACCTACCTGCGCACGGTCGGCATAAACTTCCTGCTCGCTACTATCGGTGCGCCGGTATGTGCAGATGAACTGACCGTCTACCCTGCAAGCTTAGTTACCGGCCTGCGAACATCCGACTCCCTGACGGACAACGAATCCTATTTCTTCGCCGAACTAAAACGCCTGAAAATGATTATCGACCGTCTTCATAATGGCGAACAGCTCTTCATAATATTGGACGAAATATTGAAAGGCACCAACTCCGCCGACAAGCAAAAAGGATCCTTCGCGCTTATGAAACAGCTACTGGCCTGCAATTCGCGCGGCATCATAGCCACGCACGACTTGGCCTTAGGCGATCTGGAGCGCGACTTCCCCGACAATATCAAAAACTATCGCTTTGAAGCCGATATAACCGGCGACACGCTCTCCTTCTCCTACAAACTCAAGGAGGGAATTGCGCAAAACATGAACGCCTGCTTCCTCATGCGGGAAATGGGAATCGCAATCGCCGAAAACACCTGAAACTGCCTACCTGTTCTGCAAGTAAAGCTGCATATTATCCGAAAAAGAAACCAAATGATTGCCCTCGCTGTCGGAGAAAATAAAAAAGTAATCAATACCCTCAATCGCGCGGGCCGTTTCCACAGCCTTCTCTATACCCATAACCATGAAAGCGGTGGCATAGGCGTCGGCAGTCATACAATCCTCAGCCATGACCGTGGCGCTTAATATGTTTTGGCCGGCCGGATAGCCGGTAGCAGGATCTATCGTATGGCCGTACCTAACGCCGTCCTTTACGTAGAAATTACGGTAATCGCCGGATGTAGCCACACCGCAGGGCTTGCACGGCTGCACAGTATCTTCGAGCGCGGCGTTCGTCCCTTCGACATCATCCTCAGGCTTGTTTATGCCTATGCGCCAGCAGTCGCCGTTTTGGTTAACGCCGCGCATAGTCACCTCCCCGCCTATTTCTACCATATAATTGGTCACGCCTTCGCGTTCGAGCAAGCGCGCCACTACGTCGCAGGCATATCCCTTGGCTATGGCCGAGAAGTTTAGCATGACGCGGGGGTCGTCCTTCACAATAGTCTTTCCTTCGAGGCGTATCTTGTCGTAACCTACGAATACCTTTATGCTGTCAATCATGTGAGGCGTTATGCTATCCATGCGGCTGAAACCGAAGCCCCACAGATTAATGAGCGGCGCCACCGTCGCATCGAAAGCCCCTCCGGAACGGGCGTATACCTCCTGCGCCTTATTGAATACCTCCGTAAACCATTCGTCCGCTTCAACCGCCTCATTACGATTCACCTTTGAAATGATGGAGTTAGGGTTAAACGGATTAAGCGAAAGATTGAACGCCTGCAACTCGGCGTCTATCTTCTGTGTAAGCAGTTTGGGGGATTGATACTTGATGTGGTACAGGGTATGAAAAACAGACCCGCTCTCTTCGTAATACTCGCTCCTGCCCATGCAACCAGGCAGTAGTATGGCGAAGCAAATGCCGGCGATAAGGAAGTAGGATAAAAAAACTTTTATATTGTTCATGAGCTAAAGATAATTTTAAAAAAAACTCTTGTATTATTATGCTCCAAAGGTAATTTAAAATGATATGTAATCTTATTTTATTTATTTTTGACGCCAAATAATCCGCTTTATAAATTATTAAATCATTAAATCATTAAATCATGAAAATTATATCACGACTATTCGCAGGCTTGTGCTGCGCCCTGCTTCTCTCCTGTTCGCAGCCTGTAAGCGGGCCTTTATTCGACGGGCAAGACACCGGTAAATGGGACACCGCGGGCCAGGTCGCCCTCAACGACGGCCTGTTAACCCTGTCCGGCGCAGATGCGCAGGCTATTCTAAAGAAAGGCGATTACGAAAACTTCGTCCTCTCAATGTACGTACGAACCACGCAAGGCGGAAAGGGCGCCATACTCTTCCATACCGACAGGGACCTGGCAAAAGGCTACCGTGTGGCTGTCAATAACGACCGCAACGACCCCGTATGGTGGAAAATGAGCGGCAGCCTGGCAGGCGTCCGTAACCTCACCAAGAGCTTTGTTAAGGAAGACGAATGGTTTACGCTCGACATCATCGTCGAAGGCAAGGCCATCACCATAAACATCAACGGTAATCCGGTAGTCGAGTATATCGAACCGGCAGATCCCTTACGCGCCGGCGACTATGCCTACGCACAACTCTCCAAAGGATTATTCGCCATCGTGAGCGAAGGCACGGGCAACATAGAGATAAAGAGCATCAACGTCGAAACTATTGACCTCAAGGCCGAAGGCATCGACCCGCAGGCGCAACTTGCATACGCTATCGACGAACATACCGACAGGATAATACGCCTTCACCAGGAAGATTTCCCTGTATTGGACTATCACGTACACCTCAAGGGTGGCCTGACAAACGAAACCGCCGCCGAACAGTCGCGGCGCATCGGTATCAACTATGCCATCGCTCCTAACTGCGGTATAGGATTCCCCATTACCGACGACGCCGGCGTGCTCAACTTCCTCAACGAAATGCGCTCCGAACCCTTCATCCTGGCTATGCAGGCCGAAGGACGGGAATGGGTCGAAACTTTCTCGCAGGATGTGCGCGACGAGTTTGACTATGTATTCACCGACGCACTGACGTTCACCGACAGCAAGGGGCGACGCAGCCGCATCTGGATACCACAGGAGACCTGGATCGAAGACGAGCAGCAATACATGGATCTGATCGTAGACCGTATCTGCGGCGTGCTGACCGAACCGATGGACATATACGTCAATCCATGCTTCCTGCCGCCACAGATGCAAGACCGGTACGATGAGTTCTGGACAGAAGCGAGGATGAACAAGTTTGTCGACGCCCTCGCCCAAAGCGGTAAAGTTCTCGAAATAAACGCGCGCTACGAGATACCCAACAAAGCCATCATCCTCAAGGCTAAAGCCGCCGGCGTGAAGTTCTCCTTCGGCACCAACAACGAAAAAGCCGAAGTAGGCCTGCTCGAATACTGCATCAGGATGAAAGAAGAATGCGGCATAAAGGCCGAAGACATGTACCGCCCCAAAATCAAAATTTAGAATACCTTATTGTAGTCCGGTGTCATTGTACTCGAGTACAATGACATTGTTCTTTGGTACAATGCCATTGTTCTTTGGTACAATGCCATTGTTCTTGAGTACAGTGCCATTATTCTTTGGTACAATGCCATTGTTCTCGAGTACAATGCCATTGTACTTAAGTCCGGTTCCATTGTTCTCGAGCGCCGTTTCTGTTTTTTTGTAATATATACTGCGCATATCCTAAAAGTTTGCTATTAATACCGTATTTATCCGTTTGGTATATTTTCGCATGAAATTCATTTTTTTTATCACATCATAGCGGATATTTCAGATAAATAACTTACGTTTGCCCACTGTAAATACTAAAAACAAAGCATTATGTCAGTAGCAAAACGCGACCTGGAGGAAAGGAAGGTCACCACCCACCGCTTGATAGAGATGAAACAAAGGGGCGAAAAAATATCCGTCCTGACGGCCTACGACTATTCGATGGCGAAGATTATCGACGAAGCAGGGATGGACGTCATCTTAGTCGGGGACTCGGCCTCCAACGTGATGGCAGGCAACACGACAACCCTCCCTATTACGCTTGACCAGATGATATACCACGGTAAATCGGTGATGAAGGCAGTCAAAAGGGCGCTCGTCGTCGTCGACCTGCCCTTCGGTACATACCAGGGGAACTCTAAAGAAGCGCTGTCGTCGGCCGTAAGGGTGATGAAGGAAACGCACGCCGAATGTGTCAAGATGGAAGGCGGAGCGGAAATACGCGAATCGGTCGAACGCATACTTTCCGCCGGCATACCCGTGATGGGGCACCTGGGGCTAACGCCGCAGTCGATCAACAAATTCGGCACCTACACCGTGCGCGCCAGGGAGGAATCGGAAGCCGCCAAACTAATATCCGACGCACACCTGCTCGAAGACATCGGCTGCTCCGCAATCGTTATCGAAAAAATCCCCGCCGCCCTCGCCGCACGCATAGCCTCCGAACTGGCCATCCCGGCAATAGGCATAGGCGCAGGCAACGGCGTAGACGGACAGGTGCTCGTCATGCACGATATGCTGGGCATTACCGAAGGCTTCTCGCCACGCTTCCTCAGGCGATACGCCAATCTGAAGGAAATGATAACAAGCGCCGTACAAACATATATCGAAGATGTAAAAAGACAAGACTTCCCGAACGAGAAGGAACAATACTAAGACTATGCCTTGAGCACGTGGCGTATCAAGGCTACAAATACGTCGCCGTATTTCTCAAGTTTAACCTCACCCACTCCGCGGATACCGGCAAATGCCTCAAGCGTGAGTGGTTTTTTTTGCACCATATCCTCCAAGGCGGCATCCGAAAATATTATATACGCAGGCGTCTTCTCCTGCTGCGCTATTCGTAGGCGGAGCTGACGCAGCGAATCCGACAGCGTCTTCTCCGGCGAACCGGTCTCGACTATGCGTATAGGTTGCTTCGACTTATGACGGGGCGCGCCGCGTTCTTTCTTCTCCTTTTTTGCAAAACCGGCGACATCGGGCTCACGATAAGCGGCAAGTACGGCCTTCGCCTCGCCAAAAAGCGCCTTACGCCCCAAAGCCGTCACCTTCAACGTCTGACCGCCGGCGTAATCTATCTCGATGTATCCCAACTGGAGCATCTGGTAGATATACTCCCGCCAAACCTTGAAAGGGAGGTCGCGACCGGCGCCATAGGTCTTCAACTTGTCATACCCCTGCCTGAGCAACTCCACCTTGCCGGAAGCCCGCAGGATGTCGATAAGCATATTCATGCCCACCCTTTCACCCGTGCGGAGGATGGCGCTGAGGGCCTTCTGCACTAATACGCTGCCGTCGAACCGTTGCGGGGGATCAAGGCAAACGTCGCAGTTGCCGCAATCATTCCCGGCCTCTTCACCGAAATAATTTAGCAGGATGCGACGACGGCATACGTCGGTTTCGCAATAAAGCTGCATGCGGTTGAGCTTCTCTATATTAACATCGTTCTGACCGCTCTCCGAGGCGAAGCTGCGAAGCACCACCAAGTCGCCTATCGAGTAAAAAAGCATAGTGTCGCTCTTCAAGCCGTCCCTTCCGGCGCGCCCTATCTCCTGGTAATAATTCTCAATATTACCGGGCATATTATAATGTATAACCCACCTGACGTTGCTCTTGTCTATACCCATGCCGAAGGCTACGGTGGCGCAGACCACGTCTATGCGGTCGTTCGTGAAATCGTCCTGAGCCCGCTCCCTCTCGTCGGGCGACAAGCCGGCATGATAGGCGGCGGCCTTGACGGCATTCTCCCTCAAATGCAGGGCAAGGGCCTCCGTATCGGCCCGTTTCATGCAATACAGGATGCCGCTTTGCCCTTTACGGAGACGGATAAAGCTGACTATGGCGGCTATCTTCTCCCTCTTCTCCAACCCACGGCGCACGGTGAGCGAGAGGTTAGGACGGTCGAAGGACGAGACAAACAGTTCGGGATCATTTAATTTAAGTTGATTGATAATATCCAGCCGCGTGACCTTATCCGCCGTCGCCGTCAGGGCCAGCACAGGCAGATGCGGGAAATACTCCTTCAAGACCGACAGCCTGGCATACTCCGGCCTGAAATCATGCCCCCAGCGCGATATACAATGCGCCTCGTCGATAGCAACCAGCGATATCTCCATGCGCGACAGCAGCCCGTCCAACTCATTAAGCAGACCTTCGGGCGAGATATAAAGGAGCTTGTATTGCCCTTCTATGCAACGTTGCCTAAGGGTCTGGCGGGCGTATTCAGGCATCATGCTATTGAGAGCAACAGCGGGTATACCGTTAGCGGTAAGGGCGTTTACCTGATCCTTCATCAGCGCGATAAGGGGCGAAACGACGATAGCCGTGCCCTTCATACAAAGCGCAGGAAGCTGGTAACAAACAGACTTTCCCCCGCCGGTAGGCATAAGCGCCAGCGAATCCTTTTTCTCAATAACCCGTCCGATAACCTCCGCCTGCAAAGGCCTGAAGCTGTCAAAACCAAAATATTTCTTCAACAAAAGCGCCGTTTCCTGAATCATAATACAATAATTGCGGCATAAATCCCCGCCGGGCAGCAAATATAGCACAAAAAAGCCTGAATACTAAAGAGTACGGAAGGCGAAACCATATCCGCCTCCCCCGCCGGCGCGTAGAAGCGGCAATTCGGGACTGTTCCACAAATATTTGCTAAACCCGCTCCCCCATAAAAACAACCTTGACGTCAGTCGGACTAATAAAAGGAATTGCAAATAATCAAGCCATGCAATCCCCGTAAGAATAATAATTTGGGCGTGCCCCCGCCTACGGCGCGGTCGGGCTATCCGCTGCAAGTCCTCGCTCGCTGCGCTCGTTCCGGGCTTTCCGCTACTATCCCTCACGCAAAGAGCATAAACGATACGGCCGGCCTTATAGGCAAGCGCATGTATGCCTCGGCCTCCTTCAGCTTATCGGTAACGATAATCGTGCGGGTGGCAGGGTTTTTCCACTTTCCATACGAGCTTAAATACTTGTTGTACTCCTCAAGAAGTTTGAGGAACTTGCCAAAGTAGTCGACACCTTTGGCTTGGGTGTCGACTTGTTTTCCAAAGGTGTCGACTTGTTTTCCAAAGGCGTCGACTTGTTTTCCAAAGGCGTCGACTTGTTTCCCAAAGGGGTCGACTGATTTCCGAAGGGGGTCGACTGATTTCCCAAAGGGGTCGACTGATTTTCCAAAGGGGTCGACTTATTTCCCAAAGGGGTCGACTGATTTCCCAAAGGGGTCGACTAATTTCCCAAAGGGGTCGACTTGTTTCCCAAAGGGGTCGACTGATTTCCCAAAGGGGTCGACTGATTTCCGAAAGGGGTCGACT
>JAIRZN010000081.1 GCA_031267205.1 Tannerellaceae bacterium
TACACAACTCAAATAAATAGTCTTAATTTGCATTGGTCACAAAGGGTAGACAATGAACGATATTAAAAAACAACTTTTGTAACTTATTGATTGTCAATAGTGGAATTATTCCTTCGAGAAAAAACCGGCCATAAAGTTTGAACGTTCCCTACCAACCGAACAATTGGAATTGTTCTATTAATCAGTATATTATAAATCAATCGTACAAAACAGGTTTGACCCGGAGAAAATCCGCGCCTAACTTTTGCATCTATTCATTCAAGCGGATTATAACCATATCATTACATTAATTATGTCGAACTCAGGTTTATAGTTGCCTTGGGATGTTGACTTGCAGCGTATAGCCCGCCCGCGCCGCAGGCGGGGGCACGCCCTGATTATTCTTGGAGAACTGCTGCGAATAACAACTTAGCGGGCGGGGCGGGGCAAAAAATACATGCAGCCGATGGGTAGGGGCTACAAGCTTGCGGGGACGGGGTTCTCTGTTTTCAATTCGTCAGTCCGCGTATATTTGTTCGATTCGCAGGAAGGCTTTTGTTTTCTTTGCGTTATCGTCGGTGGCGGATAGGGTTGGGGAAGGGGCGCCCATCATGAAGGTCAGGATGTAGACGGTGTTGTCGGAGGAGTCGATGTTCATCCATATGTACTTGCGTTGTTCGGGGGCGTTGTAGTATACGTTTTCGTCACCCCAGGCGGCGCTGACGGCGCTTGAGCTTGCATCGCCGTTGTCGCCGACGTTGCCGTACCAGGTGTTGGCGAGGGGGAGCGTGAATTTGTTGCTTCCGGTGCCCTTAGTTCCTCCGGCCCAGGAGACATGCCCGTTCCACATGATTGTTTCGGATTGGTTGTTATGCCTGATTTGGATGTCGGCGTTGCTTAGGGACAAATTGTCGCCGACAAAGACCCTGACGGAGAATTTTTTATCCGGCGACGTTACCATCCTGTGATAGCCGTCGAGGCCGTTTTCCGAGGTTTTCAGCAGAGGGCCTACGGAGGCTATTGACGTCACGGTTGCGCTTTGCACCTCCCCGACCGTTACCGAGCATTTGTTTCCCCTGAAATCTATTGCGAAGGATGCGCCTGCGGGGGAGCTTTGGGCGGGCGTTCCTGTCACGTCGTAGACGAGGTATCCCGATCCGTACTCTAAGCGTCCGGCTTTCAGGCTCAGTTTCAGGCCAGTGTTGCCGGTAGAGCGGACGGTGTCTCCTGCGGCGTATTTTCCTCCGTTGCCTCCGGTATAGGGGATGGTTAATTGTCCGATATAAGGTTTGCCGGCGATAAAGGACTGGGGTTCGAGGTTAGCGTGCAGGCATTCGAGTTTGGATATGGAAGGCGTGACGGCGGTTGCCGATTCCATGCTTTTCCATTCTTTACCGCTCCAGAAGTAGAAGCCTTCTGCCAGGGCGTTATTTCCGGTGTGGTAGACCAGCAGTCCGGCCGGTTGTCCAGGGTTTTTGTCAAGGTCGCAGTCAGCGGATTCGAGAGCGACACGCGGTATAAGCACGCCTTTGTTTGTGGAGACGATGTCCAGCATGGCGGCAGGGTCAGGCTGGTGTGTTCCGATTCCAACCTGCGCCGAAGCGCTGGCGGCGATCAGGGCGATTGCTAACGGCAATAATGTTTTTTTGTTCATGATATGTATTTGTTTATTTGTGTAGAAGTGAGTTATTACTGTGATGCGAAGATGTGTGTACATATTCCCGCTTAATCTTCCCTTATTTGTTCGATTCTCAGGAAGGCTTTGGTTTTATTTGCATTTTCGGGGGTTGCCGTTGTGTTGTCCGTGTCCGACGTACCGATCATGAGGGTCAGGTGGTAGATGCTTTTCTCCTTGATGTCCGCCGTAGTCCATACAAAGCTGCGCTGTTCGGAGAGGGTGACTTTGTTTTCTCCCCAGGAGGCGTCTTCATTAGGGTCGACAGGCAGGGGGGATTCGTTTGCCTTCGTATTGCCGTACCACATTCCGGCTTTGGGCAGTGTGAGACTGTTGCCCGCTACGCCGGTTATGTTGGATGAGCCGGTTTTGGAGATGTCTCCCTCCCACATTATGGTGACATTGTCGTCCACATTACTTCTGATCTGGAGGTTAGAGGCGGCGAACGAAGAGTTGTCCGGGGCGAAGACCCTTACGGAGAACTTCTTGTCGGGCGAGGATAAATACCTGTGGTATCCCTTTGCGCCGTTGTCCGCCGTAGGCATGAAGTGCCCTACGGAAGCGACCTGCGTTGCGGTTGCCGTGAGAGTATTGCCGACCGTAGCGCGGCATGTTTTGTTGTCGAACGTTATCGGGAAGGCGGCGCCTTTTGGGGAGTCTTCCTGCGGGGATCCTTTCACTTCGTAGACGAAATATCCCGTTTCACGCTCCAGCCTTCCCCCTATCAGGCAAGCTTCCAGTCCTGTATTTCCTTCGGACTTTATGCATACGCCGCCCGTGTACTTGCTCTCGTTACCGCCGGTGTAGGGCACCTTCAATATGCCTGTATAAGGCACTCCGGCGATGAATACCTGGGGTTCGATAAATGCGTGGGCGCATTCCAGTGTTGATATTTTCGGGGCGGCGGCGGTGTACGCCTCTATGTTTTTCCATGCTGAGCCATCCCAGAAATAGAAACCCTCCGGCAGCGTCCCTCCCGCGTTATACACTAACAAGCCTTCCGGCTGGCCTCCTATGCCGTCCAGATCCACTGTTTCGGACTTAAGTGCGACACGCGGCAGCAGGACGCCCTTGTTTCCCGAATTAATATCCAATACGGCTGCGGTATCAGGTTTCTCTGTTCCTATGCCTACTTGAGCGGCAGACTTAACGGTTATCAGCAATATCGCCCATAACAAACTTTTCTTTTTGTACATCTCTTTGTCTTCATATTTATGGTTAAAAACACGATTAAAAACGGTTCTACGAACGGTTCCGGTTACTATGTATAACGCAAATGTATTACAGATTCGCGTCGCTGATTTGTCGTTTCGGTATTTTATGTAAAATTTGAAATAGTTGTATCCGTCTTTTATACTTTACTGCAAGAGGATGGTCAGGATTAGCAGTGATGTATAAAAAAACACGTTCCGCGCCGTATGGCCGAGCGTTACGTTGAGGGCGCGTCCTTCAAAGCGTGTCAGCTCGCGCCATGTGAGGAAGAAAAGCAGGAAAAAGGCGGCATACAATAATGTGATCCACAGTGTGGTTTCCAGGAGTAGAGGAAGAGTGAAAACAATAGCCAGGATACCGTTCGCCATATAAAGGAAGCGTCCGAACCGGCGTCCGAACATTACGATGGTAGTGCGTTTGCCCGCCTCCATGTCTTGCTCGTAATCACGGTAATTATTTACAATAAGGATATTCACGGACAAAAGGCCCGCCGGCAGCGATAACCAAAAGGACAGGCTGCTAAAGGAAAGCGCCTGCACATAATAAGTAAAGCATACAGGTATAATTCCATAAAACAATAACACGCATACGTCGCCCAGCCCGTTATAAGCCAGCGGTACAGGGCCGGCGGAGTATGCAAGTACGCAGGCGGCTATTGCTATTCCTACGAACAACAGCCACCAGTCGGCGTAAAAAAGCAGTCCCAGTCCGCACGTACACGCTGCGGCCAAAGTCGCAAACGCAGCCGTCAGCATCACCTGCGGAGGGATACGCCCTGAGGCTACGGCCCGTTCGGGGCCGAGGCGACCGTCTTTGTCGGCTCCCTTTTTGAAATCGAAGTAATCATTTGCGAAATTGGCGGCTATCTGCGCCAGCAAGGCGACCAAGACGCACAGCACGGCTACCCCTGGGCGGAACATCCCGTCGCGGTAGGCCAGTGCGCATCCAAGCAGCGCCGGACTGAGGGAGGCGGCGAGAGTCTTTGGCCTCGCCGCCTCCAACCAGTAAGCGGGATATTCCGACAGAGAGTGCAACAGTGCGGACAGCGCTGCTTTCATAACAATGTCTGCACCTTGAAGACAAACTCTATCCACACCCAATAGCGAAGCGCCTTGCCCGCCGTCATTGCGATAGCTACTATCCATACGTTTGCACGCAGGAATCCCAAGGCTACGGCTATAAAGTCGCCCACGCCAGGGAGGAAGACAAAGAAAGACGTCCAGGCGCCTTTCTTATTCACCCATGCCTTTACTTTGTTGAGCGTCTCCGCATTTAGCTTCAAGTATTTCTCTATCCACTCTATTTTGCCCAGCATTCCTATCCAGTAGCATGTCATTCCTCCTAAGGAATTGCCTACCGTAGCCGCTATCATGCACGGCCACGGGGAAGCGCCGGCCAATAAGACGCCCGTCAACACTACTTCGCTGCTGAACGGCAAAATGGTAGCCGCCAGGAAAGAAGCGATAAAGACACCTAAATAACTGTATTCAATAAATATATCCATATAGATTTAAATAAAGAGAAGTCACGATAAAAAGAATTATCAGAATATAATAAAACCGGAGCGTCTTCCTACCTTTTTGCACGGTAAAGAAGTGCGCCGTCAAAACGGAAATGGGTATGCAGGCTATGTTCAGAAATTCTACGGAGTATTGCCTGTACATAAAAAACAATACGGAGGTAATTATTAAAAACCCGATGAGGAAAAACAGGTACTTGCGGGTACGCAGGCTGTCGTCGTGCTCGTGAAGCAGAATGTTGGCGATAGCAATTACCGACAGAAAGGCGACAAACAGGAGATATACCCATCCTGACGGTTCCGGGTCGCCGGTATTACCCGCGCCCATTTCCGAGAGTGAAGCGAAAGGAAGGCTGAAAGACGTAAAGTCATGACTGACGACGCACCATCCCAGCAAAAACCAGTAAACAACCCCCGCACCGACAAGGGAGGCAAGAAACGTCCGTAACGACAGGATATTAAAATTATACATCCCCCACCAGAATACCGGGATAAACCAAAGCATATGCACCCGCGTCAAGCTACCCAAGCCTATGAGCAGTCCTATATTAAAGGCCCTCAGGATTGCTCCCGAATCGTGATAGGACAGGAACAACTGGTAGAAGGCCAGCGTAAGGCACAACATCCCCGGCGTAGCGGGGTTTAGAGGCAAACCGTCGGGATTGCTGCTCGTAAAGAAGATGTACAAAAGAAAAGGCATTATGGTCTTCTCGCGGATAATCGCCAGCATATAATTCGTCCTGTGTAGCAGGAAGGCGCCTCCGAGCATCAGTAGCGCCCCGACTGTATAGGCGATGCTTTTATGCTGCATCCCCGTGCATATGAAATTCCATAACGGAGTAGCAGACTCATCGCCCTGCATCGGATAGCCGGTAGAGGCTTTGTAGGCGATTACCCAGAAAAACAGCGATATTGCCGGCAACAGGGCGTAATTGACGGGATTGTCTACGCTATATTGCTTGTCATAGCTTGCCTTTTTACCTTTCATGCGAATAAAAATTTTAGAAGGGAATACGCAGCACGGCAACCCTTCTCTTAATCGTCTTTGGCGTTGACGGTGTTTTAGCGTTTCGTTTCATTACTGCAGATCGAAACCGATGTCCCGGCGATAGTACATCTTGTCGAAATGCAGCCCGTCAATTACCCGGTAGGACTGCTCCAGGGCGTCCTTTATGTCGGAACCGTAAGAACTGACGGCTAATACGCGGCCGCCGGAGGTTATAACTTCGTCGCCCGAAGCCTCTGCGCCGGCATGGAATATAACTGTGCCCGGAGGGATGCCGCTTGTCAGGCCTTCGATGCGTTTACCTTTTTCGTATGCTTCGGGGTAGCCTCCGCTGACAAGCATCACGGTCGCAGCCGCGCGCGGGTCTTCCGTCAGGGCGAGCTCATTAAGCCGTCCTGTGGCTACTCCCTCAAGCAAGCCTACCAGATCTTCGCGTATACGCAGCATAACCACCTCCGTCTCCGGGTCGCCCATACGGCAGTTATATTCAATAACGAAAGGCTCGCCCCCGACGTTTATAAGTCCGAAGAAGAGGAATCCTTTATAGCCGATGCCTTCCGCTTTCAAGCCTTCTACCGTAGGGCGTACAATACGGCTTTCCACCTTTTCCATAAATGATTTGCCGGCGAAGCGGACGGGCGATACGGCTCCCATACCTCCGGTGTTAAGCCCCGTGTCGCCTTCCCCGATGCGTTTGTAGTCTTTGGCTACCGGCAGTATTTTATAGCTGTTACCGTCGGTCAGTGCAAAAACCGAACATTCTATGCCGTCGAGGAACTCTTCGATGACAACCGTCTTACCGGCGTCTCCGAACTTACCCGCCAGCATTACTCCCAGTTCCCTTTTAGCTTCTTCGGGATTGTCTATTATCAAAACGCCCTTGCCCGCCGCCAATCCGTCGGCCTTCAGCACATAAGGGGCGCGTAGCGTATCAAGGAACGCAAGGCCTTCGCCCATTGTTTCCGCCGTTACGCTTTTGTAGCGGGCGGTAGGTATATTGTGGCGCATCATGAAGGCTTTGGCGAAGTCTTTGCTGCCCTCCATTTGCGCACCGAGACGGCTGGGGCCTATGACGGCTATGTGTTGCAGGGCCGGATCGTTTGCGAAGAAGTCGTATATGCCCTTCACCAAAGGGTCTTCAGGGCCTACGACTATCATCGCTATATCGTTTGCAAGGGCGAAAGCCCGGAGCGAGGCGAAATCGGTCGCGGCGATATTCACATTTACGCCTTCGCGGGACGTGCCTGCGTTACCGGGGGCTATAAACAGCTTGTCCGCTTTCGCGCTTTGTTTGATTTTCGCGGCTAAGGCATGTTCCCGCCCGCCGGATCCTAAAAGCAATATATTCATATCTGAGGGGGAATGTGTTTACTTGTCGAAACGTTTCTTCCTGAATGGCTTCTTGGATGATTTCCGCTGGCGGAAATCGTTGCCGTCTTCGTCGTACCGGCTGTCGTCCTTGGAGTAGGCTGGGAAGTTGCGCGCGGGACGGCTGTATTTATCTTTCTTGAAGTCGTCAGGGCGTTTATCCTTATGCGGCTCGGTTTTGGCGTCGTTGAGCGACGTTTTGTAGTCCTTGTTCTTACCTTCAAACATCTCGTAACGGCGGTATTCGCAGGCAAGGGAGCCGTTCATCAGCTTGACTTTCTCGCTGGGGCGCAGCGCTATCTTTTCGAAACATTCCTCCTTATAACTGAGTATCCATACGTTGTAATCCGTAAAGACATGCTTCATCCTTTCGCCTATCATGGAATAAAGCCCGCCCAGGTCGCGCGAAGATATGCGCTCGCCATAAGGCGGGTTAGTCACCATGATACCCGGCCTGGGGGGATCGCTGTACTGTTGGAGCGGCGTCACCTTCAGTTCGACGTACTTCTGCAACCCTGCATTGCGTATATTTTTATCCGCAGCGTCGATAGCTGTCGGCGATATATCGCTCCCGTAGCATTTGAAGGCGAAGGCGCGCTCGTTACTGTCGTCGTCATAAACGCGGTCGAAGAGTTCGCGGTCGAAGTCTATCCATTTCTCGAAGGCGAACTCCTTACGGTATATACCCGGAGGTATATTGAGGGCGATCATGGCGGCTTCTATCAAGAGCGTGCCCGACCCGCACATCGGGTCGACGAAATTAGAGTCGCCCTTCCATCCTGTCTTCAGTATCATGCCGGCGGCCAGGACTTCATTGAGCGGGGCTTCGGTTTGCTCGATGCGATACCCGCGTTTATGCAGGCTCTCGCCCGAACTGTCTATGGAAAGCGTACAGTCGTTATGCGATATATGTATATGTATGTACAGGTCGGGGTTGTTTATCCTCACGGAAGGGCGCCGGCCGTATTTCTCCGAGAAGTAGTCTACTATGGCGTCTTTCGTCTTATAGGCTACAAACTTGGAGTGGTTGAAATCTTCCGAATGGATGACCGAATCAATGGCGAAGGTCTTCTCCAGCGATATATAGTCTTCCCACGCTACCTCTTTGGCCTTCCGGTAGACTGTTTCGGCGTCTTTGGCTTTGAAGTGATATATCGGCTTGAGTATGCGCAACGCCGTGCGGCAACATATATTGGCCCTGTACAACAGTTCCTTGTCGCCCGTGAAGGATACCATACGCCGCCCTGTCTGCACCTCGTTTGCTCCGATGGCTATCAGCTCTCCCGCCAATATCTCCTCCAACCCGTACAGGGTTTTGCCTATCATTTCAAATTCCGTGGCTTGCTCTTGCATGACTACCAGATCATCATAAGTTTAAATGTCATCGTCGGCGGACGTATGCCGGTGGCGAAATCGCTGTATCCTACATAAAAAGTGACGTAGCCGGGCATATAGTCAAAGGTTACGGACTCCGTCCACGTATTCGTATCCTCCGCCATCGGCCATGTGTCGGGCAACGGGCGCAGTATCTCCTCCCGTGTGCCGGGGTTGATTACGGCATATCCCATGACGACGCCCTCCGTATAGATGAAGTCCGTAAGATTAGGTTCGTCAAAGCCGTACCGGTAAAATGAGCCCAGCTCATTGTAGTTGCCTACCGGCTCCCAATCCTGCTGGTTCACCGTATAATAAACATATTTCCACTGTGTCTCCATACCGGGCTCGCCCGGAGGCCCTTCCGGCCCCTCACAGGAAAAAAGGACGGAGGTAACAAATAAGGCGGTCAATAATTTTTTCATGCGCACAAAAATTTCATATTCGATGTGTATACTTTTTACTGAGGGCAAAAATATACATTATTAATTATATTACACTCCCACAGGCCGTAATTTTACGTGTCGCTTCGCTGCCTTCCCCCGCGGGAAAGATACCATGTCGAGGGTATTTGATATGCCCGCCCTTGCAGTATCTTTGCGCACTAATGAATAGCGGAACATGAAAACAGTCATCCTTGCGGACAACCAGGACATCACGCGCACCGGAATCGAATTCCTGTGTAGCCGTATACCGGATGCCGACCCCGTCCTGGAGGCGAAGGACAAAAAGGCCTTGATAGCCTTGCTTGCTTCGCACCCTGATGCGGCCGTCGTACTTGATTATACGCTCTTCGACATACAGGGCGTGGAGGATTTACTGATACTGAACGACAGGTTCCACCCCGGTTGGATACTCTTCAGCGAAGACCTTAGCCTGGATTTCATACGCCGGGCGACAACAGGCGGCGATACCTTCTCCATCGTCCTCAAAGACTGCCCGCTGGAGGAGATAGAAACGGCCCTCAGGCTCGCCGTGCTGCGCTCCGAACGGTATGTCTGCCGCCGTATAGCGGGTTTGCTGGCTAACAACCGGCATGTGCCGGCCGCCGTCGAACAGGCCTCGCTTACGTCGTCGGAACGGGAAATCCTCAAGCTTATCGCCTTAGGCAAAACTACTAAAGAGATAGCCGAAGAACGCTTCTCAAGCGCGCACACCATAACCACGCACCGCAAAAATATCTTCCGCAAAATAGACGTCAACAATATCCACGAAGCCACCAAGTACGCCCTACGCGCAGGTATCATAGACCTGGCCGAGTACTATATCTGAGTACGTAAACAAACGCTATCTTTGTGTGGTTGAAACTCGTTTATCATTATTTTATATGAAAGTATTGCAGGATGCCTTGGGCTTTACGCCTGTTATGGAGGCTGTCGCCGTGATAGCTCTCGTGGCGGCGGCGGGATTGTGTATGGGGCGCATACGCTTGGCGGGCGTGTCGCTGGGTATTACGTTTGTCTTCTTCGCCGGTATAGCGGCGGGGCATGCGGGTGTGGTGGTCGACGGCGGGGCGCTGGCTTTTGCGCAGAGCTTCGGGCTTGTCCTTTTCGTATATACGCTCGGTTTGCAGGTGGGACCGGGCTTCTTCTCCTCCCTGAGGAAGGGGGGCGTGAAGCTTAACCTGGCGGCTGTGGCCGTTATAATGCTGGGCTTGGCTATGACGCCTGTGCTGCACCTCCTGACGGGCGTGTCCATACCTAACCTCATGGGATTGATGTCGGGGGCGGTTACTAATACGCCCATGCTCGGCGCTGCGCAACAGGCCCTTTTGCAGCTTCGGCCTGGTGACGGGCAGGAGATGGCCCAGATGGCCCTGGCTTGCGCCGTGGCTTACCCCTTGGGCGTCGTCGGGGTGATATGGACGGTGGCCATCATGCGCAAAGTATCCCTCAAAAAGGCTCCGCCAACATCCGAACAGCCTCCGGCAAGGCCGAGCGTGACCGAGTACGAGGTGGTCAACCCGGCTGTCTTCGACAAAAGCATACGCGACGTGATGACGCTCGCCGACAGACACTTCGTCATATCGCGCCTCTGGCGGGACGGTAAGGTGGTCATACCTGCCTCGGATACCTTGCTGCGCAAAGATGACCATTTGCTCGTCATCTCCGAAACGGCCGACGTGGACAGCGTCAAGCTTCTCTTCGGCGAAATGGAGGCGAGGGACTGGAACCGTGAGGACATCGACTGGAACGCTATCGACAGCCACCTTATCTCGCGGCGCATAGTCGTCACGCGCAGCCGCATCAACGGCGCAAGGCTTGGCTCGCTCCGCCTGCGTAACCTCTACGGTATTAACATCACACGTGTCAACCGCGCCGGCATCGACCTCGTGGCCTCGCCTAACCTCAGGCTCCAAATGGGCGACAAGCTGACTATCGTGGGCGAAGCGCCGTCCGTAAATAATGCCGGGCGCATACTGGGCGACGAGGTGAAACGCCTCGCCAGCCCTAATCTCTTCGCCATCTTCATAGGCGTATTCCTCGGCGTATTGCTCGGAGGCCTGCCTCTCTACCTGCCGGGTATGTCGGCGCCCGTGCGGCTCGGCATTGCAGGCGGGCCTATCGTCGTCGGTATACTGATGGGAGCCTTCGGGCCGCGCTTCCATGTCGCTACTTATACGACGCAGAGCGCCAACCTGATGCTGCGGCAGCTCGGTATAGTGATATACTTGGCTTGCTTGGGTATCGCGTCGGGGGCGCACTTTTTCGAGACGGTATTCCGGCCTGAAGGGGCCCTGTGGGTCGCCCTGGGCCTTGCCATGACGATGTTGCCGGCCCTCGCCGTGGGGCTGGCGGCGCCTGTGTTGCTGAAGACGGGCTACGCTGTTAACGCGGGCATGCTGTGCGGGAGTATGGCTAACCCCATGGCTTTGACTTATGCCAATACGACGGTGGAGGGCGACGAGCCTTCGGCGGCTTACGCTACGGTATACCCGCTGTCGATGTTCCTGCGCGTAATCACGGCGCAGGTAATGATAATGCTTCTCGCCTGAAAATTTAGAGGTATTTCTTACGTAACTGGAAATCCTTGCCGAGATATTTCTCGCGGACGACAGGATTGTCGGCGAGCTCCTCGGCCGTGCCCTGGAAGAGGACTTTGCCTTCGAACAACAAGTAGGCGCGGTCGGTGATGCTCAGTGTCTCGTATACGTTGTGGTCGGTGATGAGGATGCCTATGTTCTTGTGCTTAAGGCGGGCTACTATGCCCTGTATGTCCTGTACCGCTATGGGGTCGACGCCTGCGAACGGCTCGTCGAGCATGATAAACTTGGGATTTATGGCTAAGCAACGGGCTATCTCGACACGCCTGCGTTCGCCGCCGGACAGTTGGTCGCCTAAGTTGCGCCTGACTTTCGTAAGGCCGAACTCGGCGATGAGGCCTTCGAGCTTGTCCTTCTGCTCGGCATGGG
Organism: Tannerellaceae bacterium; assembly: GCA_031267205.1. Lineage (GTDB taxonomy): Bacteria > Bacteroidota > Bacteroidia > Bacteroidales > Tannerellaceae > DFXE01. The sequence goes on from JAIRZN010000081.1 coordinate 11,546, forward strand.
TCGCGCCGGTCATTTCGAGGACGGAACGTATGTTGTCGTCTACCGTCATCTTCCGAAAGACCGACGCCTCCTGCGCAAGGTAGCCTATGCCATGACGCGCACGCTTGTAAACCGGGTATTTTGTTATCTCCATTTCGTTGAGGAAGATTCGCCCCTGGTTAGGCTCTACCAAACCGACCGTCATGTAGAAGGTTGTCGTCTTGCCTGCTCCGTTGGGACCTAAGAGTCCTACGATCTCTCCCTGTTTCACGTATATGGAGACATGGTTTACTACTGTGCGTGCGCGGTACTTCTTAACCAAGTCTTCGGTGCGTAATATCATCTGTTGCTCGTCTGCCATCTTAAAAGGATTGTCCGCAAAGAAACTAATTTATTCCTTCACGGACAAGGTTTGCTTCCCCTCGCGGGGATTTTTTTCATCCTACCACCCTATCGTCGAGGGATACTGCACGCCTGTGAGCGTCGCCAGATGCTCTTCGGCCTTGTATATCTCGGCGCGGCAGTCCCCAAGCTTGCTCAGCGGCTTGGTGTATACTAAGCCTGTGTTCGGGGGATCGACCAATATACCTGTCGGAAGGTCTTGCGGATCCTCGTAATACAGCGCTGCGACGGGGAAATCGGGATAGTCGTTTATATCGTCGGCCGTCAGCCTCAGCGTAGCGCCCACTACTGCCGGCGCGAGCAGTTGCGCGAAGGCGGCAACCTCCGTAATGTCTATACGCATCTGCGCCCCGTA
>JAIRZN010000130.1 GCA_031267205.1 Tannerellaceae bacterium
CTGCGATTTAATATCTAATAAAACTCCCGACAGGGGAGCAAGGTCTGAGCCTACGGTTACCTGCCCTGTTGCTTGAAAGCAGGAAAGTATCAAGGCAATCACGATGAACAGAAAAATGGATCTAAAAGCTTTCATGAGTAATTATTTTAAAATTGTATTAAATTGCCGTACCGGATAACGCACACATGCCAACAGGGGAAGAGTAAAGCCGTCACGATTGTGCGCCGAAACATTCCAACCTTCGGCTGCGGTAGATTGCGTCCTTGTGTTACATTTCGTCAGGCTAATTGCGCTATGCGTCATAATCATTTTCATTTCGTTCTTCTTTTAGTGCAAAATAAATTGCTTATAATGTGTTTTCTCGTTAGAGTGCGTGCAGGGCAAACAGACTTGGTATGAAGAAAATAAAACCTCTCTTATGTTAGTTTTAGAACCTTACATGGAGACCTCATTTCAGAACTTTCCGATTTGCGCGAAACAAACATCTCGCCGCAAATGTAAACAAATAATTTATGTATATGCATAAAATGAAAAAAAAAATCACGGCTAACATAACTTTCCGTTATCGGCGTAGCTGTAATAGGTGTTGCCGGCAAGGATTAGATGGTCGGACAGGGTTATTCCCACCAATTTGGCGGCGTTTTGTACGCGGAGCGTCAGGGCGTCGTCCTGGGGACTGGGGTAGAGATTGCCCGAAGGATGATTGTGGCAGAGGATAATGCCGGAGGCCAGCGACTGTACGGCGGCTTTCAGTATCAGACGTATATCGGCAGCGACTTCGGAGGCGCCGCCTTGACTGATCTTTACTTTGCCGATGACCCCGGCGGCCCGGTTTGTCATGGCTATCCATAATTCCTCGTGGCTAAGGTCTGCGAGCAAGGGGGAAAATATAGCGTATGCATCCTTGCTGTACCTGACACACTCCTGCCGTATGGGTTCGCAACCTGCGCGCCGGCGTCCTAATTCGAGGGCGGCGGATATAGTGACGGCCTTAGCTTCCCCGATGCCTTTAAAGCCGGAGGTCAGTTCCTTTACGGATAGTTTGCCAAGCGCATTCAGGTTGTTTTTTACGGAGTGAAGGATGCGTTGTGCGAGTTGAACTGCCGATTCATCACGGGTTCCCGAACCGATCAGTATGGCGAGGAGTTCGGCGTCTGTTAGCGCCGAGCCTCCTTTTTGCATCATTTTCTCTCGCGGGCGGTCTTCTTCCGCCCATTCCTTGATAGGTAGTTTATCCACAGTTAAGGCGCAGGCGGTTATTCCCTGATTCGGCCGACGTATGAGCCGTCGCGCGTATCTATTTCTATCTTTTCGCCTTCGTTGATAAAGAGCGGGACGCGCACTTCGGCGCCTGTTTCCACCGTAGCCGGCTTAAGGGTGTTGGTGGCCGTATCGCCTTTTACGCCCGGCTCGGTGTAGGTCACTTTTAGTATGACGTGCGCAGGGAGTTCGCATGTCAGGATCGTCTCGGTGGCGGCATGTACCATCGCTTCCACCGTATCGCCCTCCTTGAGGAACTGTACGCCGCTGATGCCTTCGCCGGGGATACTGATTTGTTCGAAAGTTTCGGAGTGCATAAAATTGTAGCCCATATCGTCCTTATAAAGGAATTGGTAGGGGCGGCGCTCGATGCGTACTTCTTCGATTTTCACGCCTGAGTTCCACGTCTTGTCTATGACGCGACCGGTCGTTACGTTCTTTAGTTTGGTACGGACAAAAGCAGGGCCTTTACCCGGTTTTACGTGCAGGAATTCGACGATAAAGTAGTATACGCCGTCAATATTTATGCACATCCCGTTTCTGAAATCAGCAGTTGTTGCCATGTATATATGTATAATTGATTAATAATTCACTGAATAAGATTGCAAAAATAATGTATCTCCTTAGAAGATGCAAATATTAACAGGGGCGTCTGCGGGATTTCACTCCGGAACATTCAATTTCATAACCGTCGCTTCCTTGCCGACGTCCTTGGCGCCGAAGGGGAGTTTGCCTTTAGACAGTTCGGGGATATTGAAGGATTTGAGGGTGTAATCGTAGAATGAAGGGTCGCGCTGGGGGAGGAGGAAGGGTTTGCGCGCTATGCCGGCGGAGTCGATGTAGCTGAAGTAGGGCTTGGTATACAGACCGTCGTCGCGACGGGAGGAGAATACGAACCAGCGGCTGCCGGAGTCCCAGCTATGGTAGGAATCCGTTCCGTAGGCGTTGACGTTGGCGAGAGTATCGGTACGGCCGCTTTGCAAATCCATGAGCCTGAGGTCGGCTTCGTTGTGCCAGATAGGGAAGGCTCCGTAGGCGGCTACCGTATACATGAGGTAGCGTCCGTCGGGCGAGGACTTGGGGTGGGATGCCGACAGTCCTTCTACGGAGGCGGAGAACAAGGTGTCCGCCTCTCGCCCGAAGGTGCCGGAGGATGGGTCGAAGGCTATTTTGCAGATGCTGTACCTTAAGCTGCGGATGCTATCGGGGAGGGACGTGGCGGGCGCTTCGCAATAGTATACGGCGTTACCTTCGGCGGAGAAGGCGGGGAAGCTGCGCAACGGCTTTTCGGCGAGCGTATCTTCGGGGAAGGCTATCGCCCTGTCGGTGTCGAAATCCACGACGACCAGGTCGGACTTTGCATCGTAGACTTCCATCTGCTCGCCGCGGCCGGTATGGAATGCCGGCACGATGACGTTAGTCGAGAAAACCCCGTATCGTCCCGAAGGATGGAAGCCTCCGTACACAATAGGCGAAACCATGCCTTCCGCCCGCACCGTCAGCTTACGCAACTTTCCCCCGCGATTGAGGATCGTGCCTCCGTTCTCGCCGCGTAGATGGAAGAACGAGAGGTTCGGATCCTGATTCCCGTAGGTATGGCAGTTCATGCAGACGCCTTTGTTGAGGTTGTTGTCGGCTATTACTCGTTCGTCGAACGATTCGATGTGGCGTTCGACGAGTTGAATGGCGTTCCACACCTCGTAGCCCGGTTCTATGAGGCGGTAGCTTAGGTAAGGGTCAATCCTATCGGTTGTGATGTGCCATAGGAAGGGCGCGTAGCGTATACGGCGGTCGCCTGTCAAGGCCGTCACCGTGATGCTGACCGTCCGTCCTTGTTCCGCTTCGAGCAAGGCGCGCCATTTCCTGAGCGGGAAGCTCACCTTATGACCGCCCTTTATCAGTATATCGGAAAGGGCGCCTTTGATGCGTACCTCCACCTCGCCGTGATGGTTACGGAGCAGGAAGTTGAGCGGGGCTATATTGCAGGGTATTGTCACGCCGGCGTAGTCGGGATATATCGGCGGCAGTTCGTCGACGGACAAAGTCTCCGGCGAAGGCGCGCAGTCTGTAATCAGTAGGCAGGCGAAGCAGGCTATGCAAAGGCGTTTCATACTTCGCCCTCCTCTCCTGCGCGGGCAAAGTGGTAATAAAACCAGTAGCTTTTGCCGAAGCGTTCGCTAAGCATATCGGGTACGCCGTTGCTGCGCTCGTATATGCCGGTATATTCGATGAAGGCGGACACTAACTCATCCCTTATGCCATAGCTCTGCAATTCGGCGGCGGGAGCTTTTCCGGCAGCCAGCATGATGAGCAAGGCTTCGCCGTATATGCGGGGGAGATGTCCCGCCTTGCCCTTACGGTAACGGTCGTAGACGGTGACGAAGGCGGCTATATCCTTGTTGAGCAGATGGTAGCAGAGCAGGTAGTCTAAGGCGTAACGGTCATCGGGATTGTTTTCCACCAACCATTCCAAGGAAGTTGCATAATCGGAGGATGAGCGCAGAATATCGTCGGCAACGGGGGATGTAGGCTCCGGCGGCATTTGTTCAAACCGTTTCGCCCAGCGGCGGTGAAACAGTGTGGCGTCAAGCATACGGAGGTATTTGCGCGCTACGGCCGTATCGCCGTTGATATGGCTTATCTCTGCCAGCCGCTTGACGAGGCTCGAACTGCGGTGGCGGGGTGAAAATATCATGCCGAGCATAGCAGAGTGTTGCGCCATATTCATATCTCCCAGATGATAGAAGACTTCGTTGCTGAAGAAGATGGTCAGCCTGCCGGACTGTGGGTTTACGGGAAGGAATAGTCCGCCGGTAAACGGCTGGTAGTAATTAAGCAGTTCATCGGGCAGTCGGCCTTGCTTCGACAGGGCTATGTTGGCGTAATAAGTGACGACAGGATTGTCCATGCCTGCCGCTTGCGCCCTGCGGCCGACCTCGTCCCAACGTCCACGGGCGGCTTCGACGGAGAGGGACAGTATCTTTTCCCTGTCCAAATCAGCTCCTCGAACGTTTAGCGAGGCGGGGAAGGGATAGCGGTAGGCCTGTTCGGGCGTAAGCAGGTAATGCGACCTGACGGTTGCCGGATATATGCCTGCCGATAACGCCGTTGTGATCGTAATCGCCGTCAGGTATATGCGTCCGCACTCTCCCTTTCTCCACATATATATATGTATTAGTACGGGAAAGAGGAGAAACGAAACTCCCGCCATAGTATATAGAACAGGCAAGAGCGCGATGCCGGCGATAAAGGCCGCGACAGGACGCTTTATAAGGATAAAGGCCTCGAAAGCCGCCAGTACGATGATAACGGAGATCGAAGCCGGAAGCTCATAGTAAAGCCCACAGTGCAGGAAGCCGTCTGCGACAACCGGCAGCAAGGCCGAAAAGGCTGCATACCGCTTCAATCCGATATGCCGCAAAACCGTCACCCAGAGGGCATATTCTAAGCATAGCGCCAGCGTAAGCGTAGCCGCCCCTCCTCCGCGAAGATAGAAGAACTGCGTCAGGAAATCGCCCGCATAACATGCCGCCCAAGCCGGTTTACCGGCGTAAGAAAGGAAATACTCCTTCGTGAGGAGGAACAATTGCATCTGCTCCTTGAAAAACAAATGATAAGGGAGGACAAACTGAAAGAAAGAAAAGCAACAGGCCGCAAAAATGACTAAATTGTATAGGCTCTTATGGCCTACTTTTAACCAATCACTCATTTTAGTTGTATTTGCGTGTTTATATTGAAATAAAAATCATATACTCCTATACTTCCGTACTTCTGTATGGCGTCAATATATTGTAATCCGTTACCAACGGATTGTAATCCGT
>JAIRZN010000142.1 GCA_031267205.1 Tannerellaceae bacterium
GACGGGCTTCTCCTTAGTGTTGAATGATTTGATCTGAAGACCGTTGTAGAGATTGCCCATATAGTCTTTGACGTATGGACGATAGTAGTACCGCGTCCCGCTTTGGAGGGCGGTGAGACTGATGTGAGCGCCTGACATTTCCGTTGCATATCCGAGCGAGGAGGATGTGCCGTATTCGATGCCTACCTTTCTGACGGCGTTGCTCTCAAGGACTGTGGATACTTCAATCTCTGCGTAGTTTTCTCCGACGTCTGTTGCGCTGGCGTCAATAAGGCCCGGCCAGTTGTCTTTCGGCCTTAGGTCTTCGCAGCCTGTGGTCAGGGCTATGGCCAGTATAATGGCCATAGCCGGGGCGAGGAGCTTTCTCTTCAGCGTTTGGTTAGTTTCCATGCCTTCCATTCGTCTGTGATATTATGGGGGTATTGCACTTTGGGCGTCTGCATCTTCTTGTTGATGTCGAAGGCGTGCGACTTGACATTGTTTATTACATAGTTTGCCAGGTCGTAGTACGTGGTGTTGCCTTTGGTGTCTTGCAGTCTCTTGAGGAGGAAGTATGTAAACATACGGTGCTGTTTCTCTTCGTAAGGGTAAGCTATCTCGGCTTCCGAGGTCGCGCTGAATACTACGAGGTTGCCGCGTAGCGATTCCTCGCGCGGGACTACTTCTATGCCTCCGCCGTCGACTAAGGCTGCCATTAATCCTTCGCTACTCTTGCCGCTGAAGCAGGCGTCGAGGAAGACGGTGGCCGAGAGCGCGTTCATGGCGGCGAGTTCGTTGTAGAGCGTTTCGCCCTTGATGGCTACCTGGAGCGAGACGGAGCTGCCGTCGACGGGAATAAGGTACATGCTATTCTCCTTCAGGTCCGACATGCCGTGCCCCGAATAGTAGTATACGATACGTATATTCCCGTTCTTGGCCTTGGAGGCGTCGCTTAGGAACTGCATGGACTTGATCATGTCGCCGAAGGTAGCGTCTTCCCTGATGAAAATGTTTGAGGCGGGCACGCCCAACGTGCGACGGCAGTATTCGTAGAATATACGGGCGTCGTTGGCCGAGAAACGTGTGCGTGATTCGTACAGGTAGTTCTCGTTGCCTATGATGGAGACGTATAGGTCGTCGTGGATAGCGGCGGTTTGCGGGATGCCTGCGTCGACGTCGGAGGCTCCCATTACGACGGTATTCCTGCCGATGACCTGCGACGGGCGGGCCGTGTCGTCAAGCGAGAGGTCTACCGGCCCCTGCTCGTAGGCGATGTTCAGGTCGGTATACGAGCGCAGCTCACGGCTGTTGTAATCAAACCGTTCGCCGGTGAGGGGGAGGACGAAAGTGATACGGTCAAGCCCTACCGTATTGCCGGAGATGTAGAAGTCGGCGCTGTCGACCCTTAGCGAATCGAAGTATTCGACAAACTGCCGGGCTGCGGCCCCGCGCGGCACATTGACGGCGAACTTCCCGAAGCGGTCGGAATGGATGAGTACGGTCTCGTTGTCGGGGTCGTAGGCTCCGTCGATACGGAATTGCTTCCACCCTGAGGATTCCGCGTACTTGTTTTTGTAGAGTGCGAGGGCCTCCTGTTCCCATCCGCTGATGTGCTGTTTCTTGTTTTCATCCGAAACGCGCTCCCTATACTGCGCGCTGGATTCTTCGTACCTGTCCCATTGCATCCAGGCGGACAAACGCGGCTCTACGTAGTTGCGGACGTAACTCTCGACCGGCAGGCGGAACTGTATCGGGCGGCTGACGTCGCCGTTCTGCGCCCTCAGGCTCATTGTGAAGCACGCTAATATGGCGGCTGTAAAGATGCTAAGCCTGTTCATGATGTTTTTCTTTTCTGTTAATTGATTCATATCATTTATTATTTGATTATTTAGAGATTAAAAAGCTAAACCTATCGAGATCATCGGCTCCACCATGAAGCTTCCTCCAAAAAGGTATCCGAAGTTTCCCCCTCCCCCGACGAGGAAACTGTTTAAGCGGAGTATCGCTCCCCATTCGAGTTCTACGCTTTGAGACGGGCCCCATGGGCCGTAGATGTTGGTGAACGACAACATCCCATATCCTATGCCGGCGTGCAGGAAGAACTTAGCGGACGCCTGATACAGTCCTCCCAGCGTAATTGAGACGCGCGACATCTTGTCCTTATAATAGCTGTCCTCGTCATCCGCCGCCGTGGCGAATTTCGCCCTGACGTACCATCCGTATGAACTTTCGTAAGGCATGTATCCGCTCGCTATGGAGAAGTTTATAACAGTTTCATACCATGGAAAACCTTTGCCCGGCGCCGTAATACCGGGCATGACAAGTATGCTGCCCCTTGCACCCGGCGTCCGGACGGTTGGGGGCGGGGACGGGGCTTGTTTCACGGGCTTCTCTTCCTTAGAACTCCTTGGGGCGAAGCGTCCCGCCGTTCTCTTCCCTGCGGAGGCCTGCTGCGGGGGATTGGCGGAGGCGATGGCGGTGACGCGGAATACGAACTCGCCCGCTACGACGCCATCCTTGCCGCAGTCCCACATCAGCTCCTTATCTCCGCCGAGCTGATTGGTCAAGTCGCCGAGGACGGTAAGGCAGGGGGAGAACGACCGCCCGCCGTCGCCTGAATACGAGAGGTAGAGGTCTTGATACGCGACGGCCTCAAGATGGAACATCACACGTATTTTACCGTCTACGGCCTCGGCCTCCGTCCCTGTCACCCGTTGGGCCTGCAAACCGGAGAGGCAGCAGGCGAACATGGCGATTGTTAAAAGGTATATCTTTTTCATACGACTAAAAGTTTTATATCATTTGATGTATTTGAAAATTCAAAATCTTTCCCCGTTCCGGGAAAACCTCCCGACGAGTGAAAACACGTTTCCCAAAATTTGGTAAGGCTGCCGACGATCGCAAACACGTTTCCCCCACGATTCCGGCGCGATCCGCCGTAACGGTTGCCTATGATGATAAAATTAGAGGAAGTGATTTGCGTAGCAAAACTTTCTTCTAACTTTGTAACGTTTGTAACAGTTACGAATATAACAAAATTGTAAGATTATGAACTTTTACGATAGAACAGGTGAATTGGGAGAACTCCAACGGATACGGAAATTGTCATTCGGCGACCATTCCCGACTAACGGTGGTGACCGGAAGAAGACGTATCGGTAAAACAAGCCTGATTATGAAGTCTGTTGAAGGTTTGCCGACTGTCTACCTTTTTGTCAGCCGGAGGAATGAAGCAACTCTTTGCGCGGAGTATATTCCCATTGTCGCCCAATCGCTCAATAGCTTTGTCCCGCCGGAAATCCGGACGTTCAGGTCATTGTTCCGGTACTTGATGGAATTGGCGACAAACAAGTCCTTCAACCTTGTCATCGACGAGTTTCAGGAGTTCTACAATATCAACGAATCGGTGTATAGCGATATGCAGAATATATGGGATGCCTACCGGAGCAGGTCGATGATGAACCTGATTGTTTCCGGCTCGGTTTATTCCCTGATGCAGAAAATATTCCAGAACAAGAAAGAGCCCCTGTTCGGCAGGGCGGACAATATCATCAAACTGTCGGCCTTTGATTTATCGACGCTTAAGGAAATTATGCGTGATTACAACCCCTATTATACTAATGACGACCTGCTCGCCCTCTATTCTTTTACGGGTGGCGTTCCCAAGTATGTCGAGCTGTTTTGCGATAATATTATATTGAATATAGATGAAATGATTGCGTTTATGGTGCGTGAAAACTCTCCTTTTACAGACGAAGGAAAAAACTTGCTGATAGAAGAGTTTGGGAAAAACTACGGTACATATTTCTCTATCCTGAGCGCTATTTCGGGCGGAGTCAATACGCAACCCGAAATAGAAGCCGCGTTGGGAGATAAAAGCATCGGTGGACAAATCAAACGGTTGATTGAGGATTACAATATAATTGTCCGCCAACGCCCGATTTTATCAAAAGAAGGAAGCCAAACCGTTAGGTATGAAATACAGGATAACTTCATCCGATTCTGGTTTAACTATTTCGACCGTCATCGTTCCTTGATGGAGATAAAGAACTTTAGAGGTTTGCAGGCCATAATAAAATCCGGCTATCCGACTTATTCGGGGATTATGCTGGAAAGATATTTCAAGCAACAATTTGCCGAAACTTTCCGTTACCGTGCCATTGGCTCGTGGTGGGAGGCCAAAGGCGATCAGAATGAAATTGATATTGTCGCCCTGAGATTAGAGAAAAATAAGGCAGTAGTTGCAGAAGTAAAACGACAGGGGAAGAATTTCAAATCAGAACTGTTGGCTGCAAAAGTAGAGCATCTTCGACATAAGCTGTTGCCTAAGTATGAGATTGAAACGGTTTGTTTGTCGTTGGAAGATATGTAATACGAATCATGAAAAGATATTTTGAGAATAAAGACAATCTAAAAGAACAGGCTTTCCCCGTAGGGTATTCCATCTCCGAAGGATCTTAATTATACAGACAGGCATTTATTATTCAATTATTCACTTTTCTAATATATATTAATGTATGAAGACAATGCACAACCGGCTAACATCCGCCTTTATCGCACTTATGATACTGACGGCGGGCTTGCTTCCGCTCGAAGCGCAGGAGGCGGATAATGAAACGCAGTATATCACCGTCAACGGCGTCGTGAAAGATGAAAAGAGCAAGCGACGCCTGGAATATGCAAACGTTTCCGTCCCGGGAACAAATATCGGGACTGTGACCAACTCGGACGGGGAATTTACGATCAAAGTGAGAACAGAGCTTCGCGCAACAGCGGTGGAAATATCGCACGTCGGCTATCTGAACGAAATCATTGCGCTTAAAAACGCCGACATATCCGGTTACCAGGTTATGATGACGCCTAACGTCAATATGCTTGACGAAGTTGTTATACGCGCCCGCGAGCCGCGTTATATCGTCGAAGAAGCAATCAGGAGGATAGCCAAAAATTATAGCCCGAAGAACAACCTGCTTACGGGCTTCTATCGCGAAACGGCGCAGAAGGGGCGGCGTTACATAAATATTTCCGAGGCCGTTATCGACATCTATAAGACGTCTTACGAACAGAACTCCGACCGCGACCGGGTGCAGATATTCAAGGGACGCTCCCTCTTGAGCCAGAAAAGGAGCGACACCTTAGTCGTAAAGCTTCTCGGAGGCCCTAACCTGTCCATATACGTAGACGTAGTTAAGAACCCGGAAATCCTGCTCGACAAGGAAACGTTGTCGTACTACGCCTTCCGCCTTGAGGAATCAATCATGATCGACAACCGTCAGCAATACGTAATCAGCTTCCAACCACAAGCCATACTGCCTTACGCCCTGTACTACGGCAAGCTTTTTATCGACAAGGAACGCCTCTCGTTCACACGCGCGGAGTTTAACCTCAATATGGACGACCGCAACAAGGCTACCGAGGCCATACTTAAGAAGAAGCCTTACGGCCTCATCTTCCGCCCGCTTGAAGTATCCTTCCTCGTCACCTACAAGGAGCGCGACGGGCTGACCTACCTTAGTTATATACGCAACGAAGTGCGCTTCAGGTGCGACTGGAAGCGTAAGCTCTTCGCCACCGGCTACACGATACTGTCGGAAATGGTTGTGACCGACAGTCGCGACGATAACGTGACGGGCATACCGTACCGCCTCGCCTTCAAGCCCAACCAGTCGCTCTCGGACAAAGTCTCCGACTTTATGGACGAAGACTTCTGGGGAGCCTACAACATTATAGAGCCGACCGAATCGCTGGAATCAGCCGTCAACAGGCTTAAGAAACAGTAGGACGGAGAGTTTAAGAAACAATAAGAACGGAGAGTTGATAACTCTTATCCATGGACGATTTATTCGTATTCAGCAAGATCAAGGAGGGGGATATAGGCCGGTTTGAATCCGTATTCCGCCGGTACTACGCCCCCCTTTGCCTCTTTGCCGCCGGTATAACGGGGCGCAGGGACGTAGCGGAGGAAATCGTGCAGGATTTATTTTATACCCTGTGGAAAGAGAGGGAAAGCTTGCAAATATTCCATTCCCTCAGCAGCTACCTGTACAAAGGCGTACGCAACCGGGCCTTACAGTACTGCCGGCACGTGGAAGTAACAGGCCGCCATAGCCAGGCCGTCCTCGCTTCAGCGGAAGAATACTCAGGACAGCCCGATCCGCAGGATATACTCGAATACAAGGAACTTGAAAATATTATCGAACGAACGCTTCGCCGCTTGCCCGTCCGCCGCCTCAGCATCTTCAGGATGCACCGCTTCGATGGAAAGAAATACTCGGAAATAGCCGACAACCTGTCCCTGTCGGTAAAAACAGTCGAAGCCGAGATAACAAAAGCGCTAAGGACACTACGGAAAGAAATAGAGAATTATACGCATACCTTATGACCCGACAATTAAAGAACAATATGAACACAGACCTCGCATGGCGCCGCCTCTTCGAACGCCTCCGGCACGACGGCCTCATACCTGAGGAGAACATTCACGGACGCCGACGCCGCTCGATACGGTTGCTAACATGGACCGCCGCTGCCGCCGTCCTGCTGTTTTGCGCCGGAGCAATCACAATCGCTCTCCTGCATAAAGACGCAGGCGTAGGCGATGACGCAATCATTACCTTGCGCAACGGGGAAGGCTCCCCTACCCTCGTAACAACCCTCGAGGACGGATCCATCGTCTACCTCGCCGGCGATTCACGGCTCTATTATCCCGGAAACATCCGCAGCGGCAAACGCGAAGTATCCCTTCTGGGAAGAGCCATGTTCGACGTGCAAAGCAATGCAGGACGCCCCTTCACGATCAACGCGGCGACGGCGCAAGTCGAAGTAATCGGCACCGTCTTCGACGTCAGCGCTGCTGACGACGGGACATTTGAGCTGTCCGTCCTCCAGGGACGGGTTAAAATCACATCCAACACCGGCGGGCAGCAGCTCTATGCCGATGCAGGACAGACAGTCGCCCAAACTTCCGCCGGCAGCCTCGTTGCATCCTCCACACACGGCGACCCCTTCGCCTACTACAATGCACATATACGCTTCAAGGACGAAAAGCTCTCCGACATACTGCGCATCATCAACAATCAGGGCGAAACGCCAACGCTCCAAACAGTCCCAGCCTTGGAAAACCGGAAAATAACAGTTACTTTTACCAACGCTGCGCCCGAAAGCGTAGCAGAGCTCATATGCGCCGCATTCAATCTCTTGTGCAAAAAAGAAAATAACACAATACTCATCACCGAACGCTGAACAACGCTCAGCGCACCCGCCAATGAGAGCGCCTAAATATTGGACAATATGCTGCCTCGCATGGCTGACCGTCTCAGCAGCCTATGCCTTGCAGGCGGACAACGGAAAGGAACTGGAGCGGAAAATAAAACTCCCCAAATCGGAAGGCACCGTCTACGAATTGCTCGAAAAAGTATCCCAACGCTCCGGGTACCTCTTCATATACGATAACAGCGTTCTCAATAACGAACAACACGTAAGCCTCAAAAAGGGCGAATACACCATACGGCAGGCTATACGCGAAATCACCGGCAACCGCCATCTCCTCCTGCGCATCATCGGGAACCATATCCTTATACAATCGCCCAACTCCCCCACCCTGCCCGTCCCGCCGCGGGATACAGCCGACGGATACTTCACCGTAAACGGTACGCTCCTCGACCGCTACACACGCGAACCCGTGGCCTACGCTACCGTCGGCATCAACGACAACGCCACGGGTACGGTCGCTAACCTCAACGGCGATTTCCGCCTGCGACTGCCTGACTCGCTTAGCCACGCCTCAGTACGCTTCGACCATATAGGATACCTCGCGCAGGAATTTGAAGCCCGCCTCATAGCGGGACAGGCGCGCACGTTCCTCGTCGAGCCTAAAGTCATATCCATACAGGAGGTCGTAGTACGGCTTGCAAACCCTCTCCGCCTGCTCCATGACATGATGGACAACCGTGCAGCCAACTACTCATCCGGCCCGGTATACTTCACATCCTTTTACCGCGAAGGCGTGGAACGCAGCAAGGGCTTCGTAAACCTCGTCGAGGCTGTCTTCAAGATATACAAGACGCCCTACGGCGATCGCATCGGAGCCGACCAGGTCAAGCTGCTAAAAATGCGACGTATCAGCAACGAAAAGGTACAGGATACGATAGTGGCAAAGATGAAATCGGGCGTCGACGCCAGCCTTATGCTCGACATGATCAAAAACCCGCCTGAATTCCTGCTGCCTGAAAACGAAAACCAATATAACTACTTCCACGGCGATATAACGGCCATAGACAACCGCATAGCCAACATGATTTCCTTCGAGCAGAGGAAAGATGTAAAAGAACCGCTCTACCGTGGCGAACTATTCATAGACGCTGAAAACGGCGCGCTCCTCTCCGCTCGCTTCGAGATACATCCTAAATACATAGAAAAGGCGACGCCCATGCTCGTGACGCGCAAAAGCAAAAACCTGCACATCGACGCGCGCCAGGTCGTATACAACGTGTCTTACAAACCTTGGAACGGGACGTATTACGTGAGCCACATACGCGGAGACCTCTTCTTCAGGGTCCGTAAACGCAACCAAATATTCGGATCAACAACCATACACACATGGTTCGAAATGGCTACATGCAAAATAGAAACCGACGGCGTGACGCGCTTCGCAGGCAACGAAACATTGCGGACGCGAACTATCTTCGCGGACACAGACTTCGCCGCAGACCCCAGCTTCTGGGGCGACTTCAACATCATCCTGCCCGAAGAAAAGCTTAGCGAAGCCATCGGCCGAATAACCTCCAAGATAGAAGAAACCGGATACTGACGCCGGCGCCTTTATGCAACATCAGGCGCCCTGGCTCAGTTCCCCGTGAACCTTACGCATAAGTTCGGGAATATCAAGCTGCTGCGGACAATGCAGCTTGCAATTTCCGCAACCCGCACACTGATCCGCGCCAATGCCTAACTCAACCATGTTACGCCTGTAAATGATCGAATCGCCCAAGGGCTTATTAAATAAACTGTACTGATTATAAAGCTGGAACACCTCCGGTATATTTATCCCCTGCGGACAAGGCATACAATACCTGCACCCGGTGCAGCCAATGCCCATCTTCGCCTCGTACACATCCTGAATCGAGCGAATCAACCCCATCTCCTCGCCTGACATCAGTCCAGGCCCGGAACGCTCAAATATCCTCAAATTATCCTTCAACTGCTCCAAATTCGACGTCCCGCTCAAGATAACGGACACTTCACTCATATTATAAAGCCAGCGGAAACACCACTCGGCCAGCGAACGCCTTTCAGGAAACCCCTCAAGCAACGCCCCGACCTCGTCCGGAACATTGCTCACGATACTACCACCCCTGAGAGGCTCCATTATAACCATTCCCAAGCCCCGCTTAGCCCCATATGCCAAGCCCTCAAGACCAACCTGGTAAGTCTCGCCCAAAATATTCAGTTGAATCTGCGCCATCTCCCAGTCAAACGCATCGGCAATCTCCCTGAAAGCCGCCACCGTATTATGAATCGAAAAACCCTTATGCCTAATCTTTCCCTTCTCCACCATCCTGTCAAGGAAACCCAAGCCATCAAGCCTCCTCACCTTCTCCCAGTTACCCGGATTCATGTTATGAAGAAGATACATATCAATATAATCCGTCCCGAGACGTCTTAACTCTTCATCAAGAAACCGCTCAAAATCAGCATGCCTCTCAACATTCCAGATAGGGCTCTTCGTAGCCAGGACAACCCTTCCCCGGTACCCATCCCTCAACGCCTCGCCCGTAATAACCTCGCTATCCTTATAAACATAAGCGCTATCAAGATAATTAACGCCGTTATCAATAGCATAACGCACCATCCGGACAGCATCCCCCCTACCCTCCGGAAACCTCATACAACCAAGCCCGAAGCGAGACACTCGCAAACCCGTATTCCCCAACATCGTGTATTCCATAAACAATAAATATTAAAAGATTAAACCCAAGAACGCCCCACAAAAATAGCTTATTTAAAACACCATCCCAAAGCATAAGCAAGGAAAGAAGTTAATCTTTCAGAAAACACAAAAATCAGCAGTTTGGTTGAAGAACATCTTTCAGAAAGCACAAAAAGCAGCAGTTTGGTTGAAGAACATCTTTCAGAAAACCCCAAAAGCAGTAGTTTGGTTGAAGAACATCTTTCAGAAAACCCCAAAAGCAGTCCATTTGTTAAAGAACATTTTTCAGAAAGTTCCAAAAGCGAAAGATTCGTTAAAGAACATTTTTCAGATTTAACCAAAAGCGCTCCATTGGTTAAAGAACATTTTTCAGAAAGCCCAAAAAACGCAATGCCGAAGGCACGCAAACAAAAATTCCGCGCCAGCCAAAACCTAATTCAAGAAAAAATAAAAAATACCACCAACCTCAGTAGCGCCAGGTTGAAGAACATTTTTCAGA
>JAIRZN010000180.1 GCA_031267205.1 Tannerellaceae bacterium
ACCCCTTTGGAAAATAAGTCGACCCCTTTGCGAAATTAGTCGACCCCTTTGCGAAATTATTCGACCCCTTTGCGAAATTAGTCGACCCCTTTGCGAAATAAGTCGACCCCTTTGCGAAATCAGTCGACCCCTTTGCGAAATCGGTCGACCCCTTTGCGAAATAAGTCGACCCCTTTGCGAAATTGGTCGACCCCTTTGCGAAATTGGTCGACCCCTTTGCGAAATGGATGCGCAAGAAAGCGGGGAACAGCGTCTAATACATTATCTTCTGCGGACGCTGCGCACGGGGGCGGTACGTTCAGCCTTGGCGGCGGGCGGGTTGGCTTTGGATTGCGTTTCTTTCTGTGTGGCGGAGGTTGTTTTCCGTTGTTTGGCGGCCTCTCTTGCCGCTTTCTTAGCCTCTTTCGGGTCTAAGAGCGTCGTGTCGGGTTTCCAATAGAGCGATTGGCGGAAGGTTTCCAGTTGATTTTCTATCTCCTGCTGCGCCAGGGCTAAGGAATCAGGCTCAGGGTAGTATTCGCGCAACGGCTTGTTGAGAAGGTTCTCGGTTTTGATAATCTCTCCGTCGAACATGCGGCGGCGGAAGTAGTCGTCGATGGTAAAGGTCTTGGCGTTGTTGATGTCGGACGTCATGATGGGCGAATTGCTGACGTAGGGACGTATATTTTCGTAAGGTAGCCAGAAAAGAGGGAGGCGCTGTTCGCCCAGGTCGCCTGTCGTAGTAAGTATAGGGCATAGCGCAAGCGTCTTTACGTCGAAGACGGAGTTGTTCTGGTCGAAGTACCAGGCCTCTTTCACGTAATATGCGCGGACATCGGCCGAGGGCACGTCGCTTTCGTTTATTACGAGGATAGGGTCAGCCGCGTTTGCTCCGGCAGCCTCTTCATAGTATATGTAGGCGCGGTCTAATACATCCTTGCGGAAGTCTATGATGTGAGCGTCGTCAAACACCTCATAGCCGTCGAGGTATTCGTAAGCCGTGAGTTTTCCTTCGCTCATAAGTTGGAAGATAGAGGAGAAGAGGTTCATCGTTTTGTTAAGCGGGCGCACGGGGTAATACAGCGGTGCGTTCTGCTCTTTGGTCATATCAATCTCCCTGTAGATTACGCGCATCCAGCGCGCGTTGCCTGTCTCCTGCGTCATGCGCTCGTTCATATCCTGCGCGCGCACGGTCAGTTCGGGCAGGCCGTTATCCTCCTTTTTTGTTTCCCGTTCGCCGGTGCGCACCTGTGGCGATCTGCGTTCCTGCCGGCCTTCATTGTTCTGCGCAGACAGGGAGGCGGGCGCTATCATTGCGCTTACTAATGCAAGTATGTAATACAAACGTTTCATATTATTCTTATGTCTTTAATTTACGATTACTTGAATGGGTGGTATCGAACGTTCTATACCGTCGGGCCCGCGGGCTACTACGCGGTTTACCCAGAACTGTTTCCCGCGCGCCAGTCCGCGTATGAAGTTCTTCTGTCGTTCGGAGAAGTTTCCTCCCTCCGTCGGTTCGTTAATCATGTTACCGAATGAATCGGGGTATATGAGTTCAAAGCGCAGGACGGTAAACTGTATGTTCAGTATATCGTCGTCGATAGCGGCGAGTATGCCTCCGGCTTCCATAAGGTTGCGTTTGACTATGTTGCCGCCGCGAAACTTGCGGACATTGCCGTTCTGGTCTTTGTATTCGAGGTAAGGCATGGGGTCGGGCAGCATCTTGACGCGGAAAGGCGTCCTGGCCATCTCGACGCGTCGCCCGTCGGCCATTTGCGCCGTTACGGTGACGATGGCCTCTTGTCCTACCGAGCTTGCGGCGGGTAGCGCGTCCCATATGGATTCCCCCTTTTTGGTCAGGCTTCCGCTGGAGATGGAGGGAAAGACATTGCCGCTCGGTATGCCGGGTACGGCGATGCGTATCGGGTTTTCAATTCCGGCATAGAGGATGTTCATCATCGTCGGGGCGACGGTGGCGCTGGGTTCGGTCACGAAATATTCGCTTCTGAAGTCACGGCGCAGGATACTGCCGTCGCTGTTGGGCATTTCGATGTATCCTTCTACCGGGAAAGTGCCGGTGTTGGAGGTGGGGACGACGAACCGTCCGTTGTCTTTCGCTTCCAGCATACGCCCGTTGACATAAACGTCCGGCCGCTTGGTGGAGTCGATGGCCGACAGGACGATGTTGGCTTCGTAGGAGCTTCCGCGCATCACTATCTGGCTGACGGGCACTACCTGCGCTTCCACCATATTGACGCGGTAGTCGCCTACGTCTACGCTGTTCAGCAGGTTATTCATTACCTCGCCTTGTGCGTAGCGTATATCGCTTTGCAACTTGGTGAGCAGGGTTATTGCCGCCGCTACGGGCATATTTTCAAACAGAGCTTCCTCCCAGTTACGCACGTTGATGCCTGTCTGCCGCGGCGGTTGGGTGCTTAGGCTTTCTTCGATGATATGTTGTTTGCCGGGGTCCGTCATCAGGTTGGCCATCATTGTGCGGTACGAGTCGATGGCTTCGCGAAGTTGCCTGCCTTCGCCGTTAAGGGGTGCGAGCATGATGCGCGAGGCCGCTTCGAGGTCGTCTTTGTGTTGTATATCGTTGACGTCGCCCTTTTTGCCGTCGGCTAACTGTACGATGCGCACCTTCAGTTCCTGCACGTAGTTGTATATGTCTTCCGAGGCCCGGCCTACCTGTACTCCTTTGTTGTACCATTCGCGCACCTTGTCGGGATTGGTTTGGTAATATGTTTCAAGTTCATTGCTTACGATGGCGTTGCGTTCGGTTGAATTGTCGATGGAGTTTTGCAAGCTGTCTTCTACCAGCACAAAGCCTTCGAGCACTTCCGACGATACGTTGAGCGCCATCATTGCTATGAACACCAGGTACATCAGGTTGATCATCTTCTGGCGTGGTGAATTAGGATTGTTCCCTACTGCCATCTCTGTTTACTTCGTTTGGTATGGATTGGGAGCGATATTGGGGATGCCCATATTTACCGTCATGGCTTGCAGCAGGCGGCTGTATATTTGGTTGAGCTGCGCCAGTTGCTGCGCCATCTTTTCCGTTTCCGAGCGGAAGACGGAGCTGTCTACTATTGAGCCGTCATATAGTTCCTTGATGCGGTTGAGACCTGCGTTGATGTGTTCGATGGAGCTTATCTGCGAGCTTATGCTTCTGAGTTGCACTTCGTAGATGGTGTTCAGGCCGGTGATATTGCGGTTGAGCTGTTCCATTTGCTGCACGTAGCCCTGCGAGCTGCGGTTGATGCCGTCGGAGACGTTCGACAGGGATTGGGTGATTGAGCTGAAGCGTTCCATATCGCCTGCAATGGCGGTAAGTTGTTCCAGGTATTTCTGCGTAGCTTCGGTAAGTTGCGGTATCTCCGCTATCCGGTCGGTGGCGTCAAGGAGCTTTTGTATGCCGGAAGACAGGTTTTGCGAGTCGTCCTTAGATATATTCAACGAGGAGGCGAAACCTCCTATTCCTCCTATTCCTCCTATATTCCCTGTTCCTCCTATATTCCCTGTTCCTCCCGTATTTCCGCCGCCTCCCGTATTTCCGCCGCCTGCATTTACACGCGGAGCCTTATCCGCCGCGCCGCCGTAGTTTTCAAAGCCAACCTCCGCATGCCCTTCGTCGGTAACGATCGTCTGCACAAAGTCAGGGCGGTCCAACGGGTTCTTTGATTTCAAGACAGGGAATACATCCTCCCAGCGATAGTCGGCGTTCGGTCTTTCGAAGCCAAACACGAAAAACACGAAGAACTCCGTTATCATCCCAACGGACAGCATCGTATTGCCGTAAGGGAGATGCAGTATTTTAAACAGCGCCCCCAGTATGACGATAGAGGCTCCCCAACTGTAACAGAAGTTCAACAAGCGTTTGCCCTTATCGCTGGAGAGATACATCTCTACTCTATTCTTATATCTTCTATACTTACCCATTTCTTTGGTGTTATAATCTATAATCTCTGATGTGACTGCTTATTTCTTCCCCCGTGCTCGTGAGAATCCCACTTGCGTACGTACGCAGCGGAAGCCGATGTAAGAACGTGTCTCGTTCTGGTATTCAAACGTGCGCATATCCGAACGGATAAACTGTGCTACGTCTTTCCATGAGCCGCCGCGGACTACCTTTTTCTTCATGGCGTAGGGGTCTTCTTTCGCCGCATTATAACGCAGGTCGGGGTTCATGTCGTTCATCTGGCGTGGGCCTGATTCCGAGTAAACGGTCGTCGTCCATTCGGCAACATTGCCGGCCATGTCGTAGAGTCCGAATTCATTGGGGGCAAAGGAGCCTACGCGCGACGAAATCAGGTGTCCGTCTTCCGTATAGTTCCCGTTGCCGGGCTTGAAGTTGCCGAGGAAGCAGTCTTTGCTCTGCAAGCCGTCGGTAGCCCAAGGGTATTTATATTCGTTCTTGCCGGTGCGCGCCGCGTACTCCCACTCGCCTTCGGTAGGCAGGCGGAAGGGTTCGACAACTTGCCCCGGCGGCAGGTTGATTGATGACTTAAAGAGGTTTGTGCGCCATGCGCAAAAGGCGGTAGCCTGTTCCCATGACACGCCTACGACGGGGTAATCGTCGTACCCCGGATGCTGGAAGTACATGCGCATATAGGGTTCGTTATACGCATTGTTGAAATCGTTTATCCAGCAGGTTTCATCGGGGTGGATGTTTACTATATAGGTATGCAGGAAATCCCATTCGCTGCTCAGTTGGCGGATGATGGTCTCGTTAATGACACGTCCTTCGTCGTCTATGTAGGCCGTGTCTTTGGAAATCATAACGACTTCGGCCGGGTCTATGACGATGTCGGTGTTACGTTCGCGTTCGGCCGGGTTGAGACGGTGTTTACGCAGCGCGGCGGAGGTGTAATCGTACCATTCATATCTGTAAAGCATCTGTTTCTCGTCCAGCCGCCGTTCGCCGGTTATCGGATGTGTGTGATATACGCTTTCGATGGCAAGCTGTTCGTCTTCAGTTGCTCGCCGCCAGGGTATGGGGCGGTTCCAGTCGAGATGCGGCGTCACCGGTTCGCCGTAGCGGTCTTCGGTAATCTTGAAGAGGTCGTTCCCTCCGTAGGCCGGGTCCGCCAAGCGTTCGCGGATAATAGAGTCGCGCACCCAATAAAGGAATTGCCTGTATTTGGCGTTGGTGATCTCCGTCTCGTCCATCCAGAAGGCGTCAAAAGAAACGCCCTTTGTCTCCGGCATCATGCCCCAGAGGGAATCCCTGTCGGACGGTCCCATATCGAAAGCGCCTCTTTTAATCAGCGTCATGCCGTATGGCGCAGGTTCATTCACCGCAGTCAGCCTCGCGCCGGTCACTTCTCCTCCTCCGAGCAGCGATCGGCCGCAAGCGGAAAGGAGAAGGATACCCGTAAGCGCTAAAAATATTTGTTTCATACATTTTATAATATACGTACACTTTTATGTCTATAATTACCTGTCTTCACTTTGTTAAGTTTAATCCTGTACCGTATCGCCAACTCATGGCTACCGCTGCTTGCTTTGAGAAGAGGCCCCGTCGGGAAATCATATGCATAACCTACTTCTACATTGCCGAACGATGCGCCCAGCAAGACTACAGCCTCGTATCCACGCCATGAGACCCCCCCGCTAAACATCTTATTGTAAACCAACCTTGTCGTAACATCCAACCGGAAGCTTTGCAGGTCCGTCTTCATAAATACGGAAGGCTGCAATTCAAACAACGGATTCTTTAACTGAATATTGTATCCTCCGGTCAAATTATAAGCCCTGCCTATATACGTGCTGGTGTTTTCGTCCAAATCCAGCAACGGCTCCGATAAATGGGTAGAGGCGACGCCGACGTGGAATCTTTTATGCGTATAGTAGATGCCGGCGTTGATGTCGAACGCCGTACCGCTTACTTTGTTACGCGGGATGGCCTCGTCTTCGGTCGTGTGATAGCCGTCCGCATCGCCGAGATTTACCTTCGACCCGTCGAAAGAGACGCTCGTAAGCCCCAGTTCCACCCCAATGCTCAGCGTCCCGCCGAACAGACCGCGTTTGTACGCAAACTGTCCCGATACGTGCGAATTATTGAAGAGGCCTATCGTTTCGGTAAACAGCGTAGCCCCGATGCCCGTACTTACCTTGCCCAAAGCAAGAGGCATACCGGCGTTGATGAAGGTCGTCTGCGGCGCGCCGGGCATACCGATCCACTGCTGGCGATGAAGCCCCATAACGTTCAGGTCGCCGTTAACCCCTGCGTATCCGGGATTATAATATCCCATTGCCGCAAAGTACTGGCTGAATTGCGCGTCATACTGCGCCCCTGCTCTATCCGCAAGGGCGATCAAGGCTATAAACAAGAATAACAATCGCTTCATAACAGGAAAACAACGTTTATCAAGGCTGTAAATTGTATAAAGGACTCCCTTTTCCGAAATGTCACGGCGAAATATGACACCCGTAATCCGTTTCGACACATATGTATGTGTAATGAACCGCAAGTAGCGCTCATTCTTCAGTCATGTATCGCGTATATCGCATAATTAAATTTGTTGCAGATGATATACGATACGTACATTTCATAAAATAATATATTCCAGATAATGTATTATACGTATATTTCACAAAATAATATATTCCAAATGATATACGATACGTATACTACATAATACTATTTATTCCAAATAGCATACGATACGTATACCATATTAAAAAAATTGTGTATAGTAGTATACGATACGTATCTTATTTACGATAATTTATTTAATATCGTATACGATACGTATGTTATATACAATAATTTATTTTATATGGCATATTATATGTATACAATCTTAAATAATTTGCAGTATGTAGTGTATTATATGTATATCACATAAAATAATATATTTTATATGATATACGATACGGATGTCATATTAAAAAAATTGTGTTATACAGTATACGATATGTATGCTACTTGCAGTGATTTATTTTATATGATATACGATACGTATGCTGCTTGCTGTAATTTATTTTATATGGTATACGATATGTATATAATCTTAAATAATTTACGGTATATAATGTACTATACGTATACAATCTCAAAAAGTTTGTTTTATGGAATATACTACATAGATATGGTCTTGGGCGAGGTGGTTTTGCGAAAAGTAAAGTGTATGAGACGTGAAAAAGGACGGATTTATCCCTAAGTACTTAGAGAGAAGGTATGAGATGCCGACGGCAGGGTGAATGTTATGACGACAACGAGCAGGTTTTGACGTGAACAAGGGCGCGGTAACAGGTAGGAGAACATAGTCGTCATCAATCGGAGAGTAAATATAAATGCCTCCAGCCCGTCTCGACACTTGGTATTTCTCAGCCTCAACAGGCATTAAGAAAATAGAGTCCAAGACCCTCCTGATAGAACTATTGGGCGTTAAAGTGTAAAAATGCGCATTGTAATGTCGCAAATATGTAATACATTTGCGGCATCCTTCGTGGATAAATAATTTCACAGAACCGTTTATATTGCGTTTTCGATTATAATATTAAAGCAAAGATGAACAAAAAGAAAAGTTTACTATGGGCGGTGTTCTTCATCGCCTTTCGCGCTTCCGCTCAAATAGGCATTGGTACTGATGCGCCGGACAAGGCGGCTATACTGGACATAAGTTCCGAAGACAAAGGAGTAACGTTGCCGCGGGTTACGCTGAAATCCGCAACCGATAACCTGGGCGGAAATTCCGAACAGCCGGTCGGATTGTTGGTTTATAACACGGGAGGAAGCCTGGCGGAAGGTTTCTTCTTCTGGAACGGCTCCGCATGGGAGAAGATGGAGTCGTTCACATCCATCGCCCCTGAGATAACGACGTTAGAATGCGAACATGCCGTTCTTGAACCTAAGAGCTTTATCGCCGGCACGCCCTATTCGGGCATATTGAAAGTCCCGTATACAGGTGGGAACGAAGGGAAATATCCCGGAGGAGACTGTATTTATTCCGAAACAAATACAGGGTTGAAGGCTTGCCTGAAGGCGGGCAAGCTGGATCGCGACATAGGATACCTGGTATACGACGTAACAGGCCTGCCGGTTGCAAGCTCGCCCACAGGCGCCACGTTCCCCATAAAGTTCGCCAATGTCACATGCCGGGTAACGGCCGGAGTTACCGAAAGCGCCGACATTACGTCCGTATCCTCCGTTGGGTCTCTCCTGACTACTTCGGACAACGACGTCAAGGGTCATCACAGGGTTGTGTCGACTTACGACGGGAAGTTCTCCGTAAGAGTATTTGTCCCCGAAAACATTTCGCTTGCGGAAACCAACCTTCAAATCCGGAGTAATTCAAGCGA
Source organism: Tannerellaceae bacterium (assembly GCA_031267205.1). Lineage (GTDB taxonomy): Bacteria > Bacteroidota > Bacteroidia > Bacteroidales > Tannerellaceae > DFXE01. Next base: position 8,296 of record JAIRZN010000180.1, read on the forward strand.
TAACGTCACAATCATATGGAACGGAAACATCTCCATAGCGGCAAGAAATATAATCGGATCGGCAGGCAACAAACTCACTCTGCCCGAATCAGGAGTGTGGTACGGCAATGACAATGAAACTCCTGTAACGGTCAAAAGCAACAACCGCACCTCGTGGGGAACGGCGGTCGGATCCATGCCCGTGCAACGGACTTATATATGGACCGGGACGGACGTATCGGACAAGACTGTTTATCATCTGACCCTGATGATGGGTTCGTCCGCCACAAGAAATATGTCGTCCGATTTTACCAAAGCAAACCAAACCAAGATATTCATGAGGCTTGAGCAGATGCAGGCCGACTGACGGGTAGTCCCCAACTATTATCAAACAAATAAAGTATATGAACAAAAAGAAAAAATTATTGCTACAGTCTATCGTTTTAATCGCAATAAACGCCTCGGCGCAGGTAGGAATCGGAACTCGACAGCCGGACGTAGCGGCTATGCTTGACGTCGTCTCATCGGACAAAGGCGTACTTATTCCACGTGTCCTGCTCAAGTCGGTAGACTGTGATCTCGACGGTACGCCGGGTCAACCGACCGGTTTATTGGTCTACCACAAGGGTAACAATGTTTTGTCCGGAGGCTTCTACTTCTGGAACGGAAAAGAATGGAAGTACTTGGAGTCGGCGACCGCCGTCAGTCCCTCTATAACGAAATTAGAATGTCCGCACGCCCATCTCGAACCCCAATCGTTTAAGGCGGGGAAATCCTATATAGGACAATTGACCATTCCTTATACAGGAGGAAACGGAGGGAAGTATTCCGCAGGGAACGAGATACTTTCCACCGGGAATACAGGCCTGAAGATACGCCTGAGGGCAGGACGGTTAGAGCACGGATCGGGCAGCCTCGTTTATGACGTGTCCGGCGTCCCGGTCGCCGATTCCCCGCAGGGAGCTACCTTCCAGGTAGAGTTCAACAAGCACAAATGCAGCATAACCGTCGGGGAAGTGCAATCTGCGACCGTCACTTCGATCGCCTCCGTCGGCCCCTTAGAGTACACAAACGACAATGCACGGTCAGGTTATGGCAGGGTAGTTACGTCGCCCGACAAAAAATTCTCGGTCAGGGTTTTCATCATCAACGGCGGGACATTAGACAAGGCGGACATACAGATTCGGAGCAATGCAGGAATAGACACAATCATGTGGAACGGCCACGTATCCTGGCAAGGAGGCACGAAAGGCACAGGAGGCAATAAATTCGCCCTGCCCTTGCCCAACGTCTGGTACGGGAACAAGGGAGACAACGGCGACGAACCCGATACGGGGAACAACGCCGCATGGGGAGACGAGGACGTCTATTACGCCGCGCCCGAACAACGCAGATACATATGGACCAGCACCAACACAACAGACAAGACCGTATACATCCTGACGTTTATGATGGGAGCGCCCTCCCCCAACATCACGGCCAATAACGTAAACGCAAGCAAGAGCAAAGCCTTCCTGCGAATAGAACAAGTCTCAGCCGACTAAGAATTATCAGGGCGCAATAATGTTATGGTTTGTGCCAGAACTTGAGGCGGTGCTTGAGCAGACGCTCACGGAAGCTTCCCTCATCGAAGCCGCGGTCGCGGGCGTAAATGCCGGCGATGAAGAGAGCGACTTCAGTCTTATCCCACATCTTGCGGAGGACGAAGGCGGCAGTGCGCTCGTCAATCTCCCTGTCGAAGCTCATCCGGTTTATGTCCAGCAGGTAGAAGCGATACTCTCCGTCTACCTTCTCATAGAGGACATTGCCGGGCGAATAGTCGCGATGCAGTATGCGCCGGCTATGGATGTCGGCCGTGAAATGGGCGAGGGCTTCGGCCGGTTCCCTGACCTGCTCAAGCGTGCAGTAGTGGAGGTCGCGCAGGATTCCGCTCACGGGGACGTAGGCCGAGACATAGTAGGAACGATGAAGCAGCCCGTATCTTTTCTCCTCGACGCAAGCGACAGGAGTCGGCGTCAGGACGCCCTCGCGCATCAGCCTCAAGGCGTTGAAGTAGGAACGCGCAGCTTTGGAAGGGCGCAGGAAGGCGTAGGCGAACCTGTTGACTAAGTGCGGCACTTTGAACGACTTGACGGCGACGTCCATTGCGCCCATGCGCATGAGTTTGATCTCATTTCGGGCCTTGTAGATTGTCTCGCCGCAGGCATCGAACCGTTCCGGCAGGCTTTCGACGAAGTGCGTCGCGTCGCGGTAGGCAGGATTGACCGTGATCTCGATCCGGTTGCTGCTCATGAAGGGTTAACGGAAGGAGGATTTGTTCCAGGTATAGACCTTGGGCCGGTCTTTGAGGAAGGGCAGGAGGGCCTTACGTTCCTGTTCGCCGAGATAGGCGGGGGTTGTATAAGTGGCCGTGAGCGTAGGCGCGTCGGGACTTAGGCTGTAGGCGATGAGGTCCATGTCGAGGCGCGAAACGGCGTCGAGGAAAGCGTCGCTGTCCGTAGCGGCCGCCTCGTCGATAAACCATGCGGGGTCGACAGGCTCGAACAATCCGCCGGCTTCAAGCGGTTGCCATCCGGTGGTGTAGAAGGCGACACGGCTGTCCGCAACTGGCCCTTCGACGGTGGTGACCATACATATAATGTAGGTGTTGTTAATCAGGGGCAGCGATTTGAGTTCCACAAAGCTCCGGTCCGTCACTTGCAGCAGCAGGTAATCGTCCGTGAGCCGGAGCAGGCGGGAGTAGCCGTTCATTGCATTCTTGAGGCGGGCCTCCTTGCCTGAGGAGAAAAGGTCGGCCAGATCCTTGCGCCAGGCCGTTTCCAACTGGGGAATAAAAGCGTCGGGCATCCCGGCGAAGAGCGTCTTCATATCCTGCGCCATAGACGCCGCGGAACAAACGCAAAGCAGTAGTAAGAAGCTGAATCTTTTCATTTGACAAATAAATTTAGCGTCCAAATGTAAGCATTATGTACGGGAATACTATCTTTGTTGCCATAGTTGTTTAACACTTTCCAAATGAATAAGCAGGCGAATTTATATTCCTCAGATCCTTTAATCACAATCGTCACCGTTAATTACAATAACGCTCCGGCGCTCGAACGAACTATTCAAAGCGTAGCCGGTCAGGATTATACCCCGCTTGAATATATTGTCGTAGACGGAGCTTCGACCGATGCCTCCGTTGACGTTATCAGGAAGTACGAGCCGAAGATCGCAAGATGGATTTCGGAGAAAGACGCGGGTATATATAATGCAATGAACAAAGGTATTGTCAATGCAACCGGCGAATGGATATGTTTTCTTAACTGCGGGGACGTCTTTGTCGACGGCACGACGCTCCGGCGTATAGTCCGTAATATCCAATTATCTGCGCCGGATATTATTTACGGCAATATCATGATTGAACGGCGGGACGGCGTCCTTGTCGAACGCATCGCCAAAGAGCCGTGCAATATTCACCGGATGCATTTCTGCCACCAGAGCGCTTTTGTGAAGACCGCCCTTTTGCGTAAGTATCCCTTTGACGAGAGTCATGAAATGTCCGCAGACCTGAAATTCTTCAAACAATGCCACTACGATAAACGCGCCTTTGTACATGCCGGCTTTCCGGTAGTTATTTACGACACATCGGGCGTATCCAACGTGCAACGGAGAAAAGGCCTTTATGACAATATCGCCGTGATCAGGGAAATGGACAAAGGGGTTGCCAAATATTTGTTCATCTTACGCCTGTATTTTACGATCTACTGGCGAACGCTCACCGGCAAAAAGTGAAATGCTCGCCGGTACGGATTTTATCCCTACTTTTACGCATCAAATAAACTTCGCACTCTTATGCTAATATCGGTAGTTATACACACGCTGAACTCCGACGGCACGATCCGCCGGTGCCTGGAATCGGTGAAGGGCTTCGACGAGATCATCGTTTGCGACATGTACAGCAGCGACAACACCCTGGCGATAGCCCGTGAGTACGGAGCCAGGATCGTGATGCACGACCCGTGCGGGATAGTAGAGCCGGCGCGGGCGTTTGCCATCGGGCACGCTTCAGGCGACTGGGCGCTGGTGATAGACTCCGACGAGGTCGTTCCGCCGGATCTCGAAGATTACCTCTACCTCGTCCTGTCGCAGCCCAATCCTGCCGACGGGCTTTTGTTGCCGCGGAAGAATTATTTCATGGACAGATTCATGCGATCTTCGTTCCCTGACTACCAACTGCGCTTCTTCAGGAAGGACAAATTTACCGGCTGGCCGGCGACGATTCATTCGCGCCCGCATATAAACGGTCGCCTCGGAAAGGCGCCCGCACGGAAATCTCTATCCATAATCCACCTGGACAAGAACCGCGTGAGCGACGTAGTGTCGAAGACCCTCCGCTATGCCGAACACGAAACGGAGCATAAGAGCAAGCGCGACAATATTGGCCTGCTTATACTGAAGCCTGCGTACCGCTTCGTAAAGATGTACATACTCAAGGGAGGATTCTTAGACGGGCGGGCAGGCTTCGTCTATGCGGCGCTTAGCATGTTTTGCAGGTTTCTCGTACTGTCGAAAGGTATCGAAGATAAGACCCTGTCGGCCAAAACAAAGCTTCAGTTATGATTTTTGTCGCCGGTTTCGGGCGGATGTGCAACAACATCCTTCAGTTCGGGCATTTCTATGCCTGGGGAAAAGAGCGCGGGGTACATGTCATCGGCATGCGCTTTTGTTACAAATATCCTTTCTTTCGCATAAACAGTCAGGCGGGCTACCACTGGTTCACGTATCTTATGGCGAAATACGGCGCGAAGCTGGGCCTGTTGCCTAAGGTGAGCTTCGACGACGAGGCGTCGCTCAACGACGACAATCTGCAACTGCTGCAACGCTCGCGGCTTATCGTGGCAAGCGGCTGGCTCTTCCGCGATTACGAAGCCTTCCTCCGTCACAAGGCGGAACTGCGCGAAATGTTCGCCTTCAAGCCCTCCGTCGTCCGTAGCGTCGAAACCCTGCTACCGGCTGTGAGCGAGGGCGTGATACGGCTCGGCGTCCACGTGCGCAGAGGCGATTACACGCGCTGGCAGGGAGGACGCTACCTGTTCACGGACGAGGCCTACATCCGAGTCATACGCTCATTCGCCGGATATATCGAAGGTAAACGCCTCCAAATCTTCATTGCGACAAACGACCCGTCATTCCCGACCGACACCTACCGCAAGGCCCTCGGCGTAGAAGTGTTCCAACTGTCCGGCAGCGACGGCGAAGACCTGTACGCCCT
>JAIRZN010000191.1 GCA_031267205.1 Tannerellaceae bacterium
CATAGCATTATCTATATCCTTTCCTGTATATGCATAGCGGCTGCTTTGGGGAGTTGCGGAAAGGATACGCAGCCTCAGCCGCAGGAAGAGGAGCGCACAGTGACGGTCGTTATTTCGGAGATAACCGACTCTTCGGCCGTCGCCACTCTCGCTGTCTCTCCGGTCGAGGCGTTCATAACGGCCGGAGTTATTTACGCTACCGATTCCCTCCAGAGGGTCGACCGCTCGGAGGAAGGTACGGGCGACCTTTCGGATTCGGGCCTCAGGTTACAGCTTAAAGGTCTGCGCAGCGGGACGACGTACTACTACAAAGGTTACGCCGAAGACAAGTCGGGCGCCTACATATACGGCAGCCTGCAAACCTTCGCCACCAATATGACGCCGGCCTTAGATGTATCCGTCGAACGGATAGACGCTACGGCCGACGGTGGAGAGTATACGTTCGGCATCGCAAGCAATATATCGTGGACGATAGCCTCCGGCGAAGAATGGTGCAACGTGTCGCCCGTGTCTGGAAGCGGCGACGCTGAAGTGACGGTCATAGTCGGCAATAATCACACCACCACGGCGCGCACAGCCGTCGTCACCGTCGCCGCCGGCAGTATAGTGAAGCAAGTCGGCCTCCGCCAGGAAGCCTCCGCCACGGCAGACGGCAGCATCTTCTACAACGGCATCATCGCCGCCGGAAGATTTGGAGGAGGCGACGGATCGCAGGCGTCTCCCTACCTTATCTACTCCGCCAGGCAGTTGAAGAAGCTTGTCGACGACGTATACGGAGGACAGTCCTACGCCGACGCCTGCTTCAGGCTCAATACCGATATAAGCGTTACTGCCGACGAGTGGATACCCATAGGGCAAAAAAGATATTTGTATCTGAACACGATCTCCTTCAGCGGCATCTTCGACGGAGGCGGGCATACCATTGCGGGACAGTTGCAAACCACCCGTAGGGCAGAGACGCAAGTCTACAAACATTTCGGCTTCTTCGGTTGTATTGACGGCGGAAGCGTGCACGACCTGACCGTAACGGCTAATGTCCATACCGAATGGGGCGAAGGCAACTGCATCGGCGGCATAACCGGAGCAATAGACAACGGCAGCATAAGCAATTGTCATTTTAGCGGACGGGCGACGAATAGTAGCGAGCTTCCGGGTAATATCGGCGGCATAGCCGGATATATAGGATACACCGGATATGCGGGAAACGACGGATATGAAGACGGAGACGCCGGCACAACGCGCATCAGCGATTGTACGGTGTCGGGCTATATGTCGATACAAAAGAATGTCGGCGGCATAGTCGGCTTAGCCTATCCGAAGAATGGACACTACGTCCTGACGGACTGTACGCTGTCGGGAACAGTGGAAGCCGTAGGGCTCAGCGGCGATGATTGGTTGAACGTAGGGGGGATTGTCGGCGCGTCGGGCTATTCGGGCGAGATTACGAATTGCACGGTATCCACATCAGCCTCGGTACACGGCGTGGTGTTGATAGGTAACGCTTGCGTCGGAGGGATCATTGGCGACGCCTCTGCTAACAGCAACCTGAATATCACAGGCTCGACGAATCATGCCGGACTGTATGCAGCCAGGGAAGATACAAGGGTCGGCAAGTCTACATATGCAGGCGGCATAGCCGGACGCTTAGACGGCAATAGCTACGTCCACACCTGTTTAAATACAGGGAAGATATCAGTCGCCTCGTATGATTCCAATAATTACGGCGGGGGACTGGCGGGCTCCGTAAGCGGCGATGCGGCTGTTTATTCCTGCTCTACCGGTACGGGCGTCGTGAGTGTTTTAAATAATGGCATCCCCATGCCGGAACACTCCAACCCTATCGGCATCGGCGGAAGCGTGACCAATTGTCCTGACGGGCATCAGAAGCGGTAAATTATAAATGCTTACGACGATGACAATATTAATATCAAACATAATTTCAAACAACTACAAAAAACAAATCGTATGAAACTAACGTATTTATTCCTTATCTCAGCCGCCGCGCTACTGCTCGCCTCTTGCGGAGCCGGTCGCAACGCCGCTACACAGGCAGGCCCTACTCCAAGCCGCTTTTCCCAGAAGCAGGTATTGAAGCAGGCGCGTAAAGAAGCCAAGACGTACCAGAAGGATGGCTTCAAGACCTTCATCGGTGGCCTCCCGCTCGCCCGCCAGCTTGAGAATGCATGGCTGAAGACTATCTACACGGACGAGACGGGCAACCGCGAATACATCGTCACTACCTCGCGCGTAATCGGCGGCAATGTAAGCGCGGCGCGTATGCAGGCCTTGCATCAGTCGAAGGTGGAAATGGCGGGCCTTATCAGTTCCAATATCGCCTCGCTGATCGAAAGCAGCTTGGCCAACAATGAGCTGTCGCAGCAAGAGTCGGTTTCCATCAACAACGCTCTTCAGGCGAGTAAGGAACTGATAACCGCCGACCTCGGCCGCGTTTCCGGCGAGATAGAGATATACCGCGACCTGCCTAACCGCAATGTCGAGGTGATGATATGCCTCTCATACAGCTCCCGGCAGGCCCTCGACGCGGCTAAAAAGAATATGACGGCCAAGCTCGAAGAGCGCACAGGGGTGTTGCAGGAGAAGCTCGACCGCCTCATTGGGCTTGACAGGTTTGACGGCAGCGGCAGTAATACCAATCTCCAGCTTGATGCAGACTAATTGTAAGCGCGGGCGCCTGCGCTATATGCTTGCAGGCGTTATCCTCTGCGCCTCGCTCACGTCCGGGAGCATGGCGCAGACCGTGCGCGTCGCCGCCTCAGGGACGTGGGACATGGCTAATATAAAGCTCGAAGAGGCGCGACGCTTAGCTCTGGATAATGCTAAGGCCGACGCCCTCCGCCGCGCAGGGATACCGGAGGAATTTATCGTCGTCAACGCCGCTACGGTCTCGGACCGCATCAATGGCTTTGCGAGTTACAGCAACTCGGAGCTGTCGGGCGAGATCGTCAACTACCGCATAATCAGCGACCGCGTGGAGAACGAAGGCTCGCGATACTTCTACCTCGTCTCTATCGAAGCGACGGTAAAGACGGGCCGCATGAGGCGCGACCTGGAGTTTGACGCCTTTATCAACGGCATCCGCCAGGGCGTATACCGCGACGGCGAGGCCTTGGAGTTCGACATACGGCCTACGAAGGATTGCTACGTGCATATCTTCTGGTTCGACGCCTCAGGACGCGGCAACCTTGTCTACCCCAATCAGGCCGAGCCGACCGAACGCCTCGACAGCGACGCCGTCACTTCCTTTCCCCGCACGCAACGTTACCGCGTCCGCAAGGAAGACGCACAGGCCGCATCCGAATCCGTCTCGCTACTGTTCGCCTTTACGAAGAAGAAAGTCCCGTTCACCAACGAATGCACCTTCGAAAACGTCCAGCGCTGGATACAATCCATCCCCGCCCACGAACGCAAGGTAAAGTACAACGCCTTGCTTGTAACGGACTAATCGCCCGGACAACCACGCGGGGCGGCTGGGCGGGAAAATAATTAACGTTCGTTCTTGCAAAGTCTTGACGCGAATCGTTATCTTTGCGATTCAAAGTAATCATAACGTGCCGTATGGGATTTTTAAAGTTTATCGGACATGACGTCCAAAAGCAAGGGGAACAGCAAAGCGCAGATAATCCTCCGGTACCTTCTCCTAAGGTTTACGTAGCCAAGCCAACCGCGCCGGAGCCTCTGCCGAAAAAAAAGAAGAGGCAAAGGGGCGGCATAGGCGATTTCTTCAACATAGACATATACAATGTCTTCAACTATAAACCTAAGGCAGTCGGAGGAGATGCGTCGAAGTATGCGCTTAGCTTGGAAAAGACCGAGCTGTCGTCGTTTAACCATGTCGACATCATCCTTCATTCCGGCGGGAGCTACGACCTGCACTTCACCGGCAATACGGAGACGATAAGCAAGGATATGACGGATTTTGTCGACTATTGCGCCGGCGCATTAGGCCCCGATTTTATGCAGAAGAAGACTTTTTCCGAAAATGACGCCCGCGATATGCCCTTGGGCGCCTTCTCACGGATATGGTACGGACGGATGCGGATAGAGAATGTCCACTATACCCTCTCCCTTACATTATATAATATACAGCCTGCAAAATAATGGAAGCCCGGACGCATATACGCCGTAGCCTGTGCCTCTGCATCTGCATCTGCCTCGTCGCGGCGGGATGCGGGATGCAAAAACTATCAGCCGATTATACGGGCTTAGACGGCGAATGGAGTATCGTCGAACTCAACGGCGAGGCCCTAACCTCCGGGGAAATAAATCCCCTGCTGATATTCGACGCCGGCGCAGGCCGTATCTCAGGCGACGCCGGATGCAACCGTATATCGGGCGACATAACGTTCGCCAGGGCGGAGAAGAACGGCCTGAGGTTTCAAAAAATCATCTCTACACGTAAAGCCTGCATAGACATGCGCCGGGAAGACCAACTGCTCAAGGCCTTAGGCGACGTAACCGGCTTCGAAAAAGTATCGCGCGACGGATACGCGAGAGCCATAGCCTTTCACGGAAGCGACGGCCGACGCCTGTTTGTAGTCTCCCAACCGTTTATCCCATCCC
>JAIRZN010000042.1 GCA_031267205.1 Tannerellaceae bacterium
TCAGTCATACGCCATCCGGCGGAGAGTGACGGGAAGAATCCGAAGCGGTTGTTGGCTCCGAACTTCGATGAACCGTCGTAGCGGAAGGAAACGGTAGCAAGGTATTTGTCGTTATACACGTAGTCGCCGCGTCCGAAGAGTCCGAACATAGCGGTGTGGTCGTCCATGTATCCGCTGTTGCTAAGGTTGCTCGTAGCCCCGTTGTCTATGTTCCATGAATTTGGGTCGTTGGGGAAGGTATAGTCAATGCGTCTGGCCGAGATGCGGCGCCCAAGGCCGTTGTTCAACGCTTCGGAACCGACGACGACCGTGGCCTGATGTATCCGGTTGAACGTCCTGGAGTAAGTAGCCGTATTCGTCCATTGCCAATCGAAGCCGTACCTGGCTTCTTCATAAAGGTTGTTGTTGGCGCTACCTTCCTTGTCCGCCGCGATGGTTACTTCGCTGAAGGTACGTATCCATGTACCGGTGAGGCGTGGAGAGTACTGAGTGCGCAATATCAAGCCGCTTATGGGCGTCACTTCGGCAAAGACGGATGCCTCGCCGCGAAAATTGCGCGTCCAGTCGTTTTCCTGGTTGATGACGGCATTGACAGCCGAGGTGTTACGTCCGCCTTCCGGAGCCTGCGAACCGGTGAAATCGCCGCCTATATTGTATACGGGTAGCCACGAGGCCGTGGTATATATCTTACCGAAGACATCGCCGTCGCCCTGGTTACCGCGTTCGCCGCCGATTTCAACAGCCGAGAGGTTTACATTGGCGCCGACAGTAAGCCACTTGCTGGGCGTGAAGGAGGTGTTTATACGCAGGGAGTAGCGGTCGAAGTAGGATGACTTGATCGTACCTTCGCGTGAGTTCATACCTAAGGAGATAGAATACTGCCCTTTGTCGTTACCACCCATAGCCGAGATCTGGTGATCCTGCACCATGCCGGTTTGCGTAACTAAGTTGTACCAGTCCGTACCTGCGCGGGCTTCTTCTTCGCTGTAACCGTCGAGTTTCATCTGAGCATAGGCCGAACGCGCCCAGGAATTGGAACCGTCGGGTTTGTAAGACGCTTCCCATGCCGCTATGCTGCCGAACTGTGAAATGATTTCGGATTCCGACATGCCCGAAGGCTTCACAGCGTAAGGCATCCTCAACTGGTCGTTGGCGTCGAGCGAGCCGAACTGCGCATGAGCCGGAATGGCACCAGCGGCAAAGCCGCGTACGTCGCGCAGGTTAACCATACCTTGGGCGACAAATTCCATTGATTCCCACGCGTTGAGCAGGTTGTAACCGTTGTTAGCCATTGTAGCCGCTCCGCCGTAACCGTTATAGCTTATGCGTACACGGTCTTTTGAGCCTTTCTTTGTGGTCACGATGATGACGCCGTTAGCGCCCTGCGCGCCGTATATAGCTGTCGCCGACGCATCCTTGAGTATCTGGAATGATTCGATGTCGTTAGGGTTCACGGATTCCGTGCTTACTCCCTGAACGCCGTCTACGATTACTAACGGGTCGGAACCGTTCACCGATCCCACGCCGCGTATACGTATAGTTGTCGATGCGCCCGGCGCGCCTGATGAAGACACGTAGACGCCAGCGGCCTTACCCATAAGGGCTTCTGCAAATGTAGACACCGGCGTTTCGGCCAAGGCTTCCGCCGATACGACAGCGACGGCCCCCGTGATGTCCTTCTTAGCCTGCGTACCGTATCCCACGACCACGACTTCGTCGATGTTCTGGGAATCTTCCCTGAGGACGATGCGCAGCGGCTGGTTGCCCGTTACAGCGATTGTTTGTGTAACATAGCCTACGTATGACACCTGTATGGATATATTACCGGCCGGAGCCTGGAAGGAGAACCTTCCGTCGATGTCCGTAATACTTCCCGTAGCCGTGCCGGTCACTTGTATGTTAACGCCGATCAGGGCTTCACCGGCTTCGTCGACGACCGTTCCGCTGACCGTCCTGGCCTGCTGCGGTTCGGGAGTATTAGCTTGTACCGCCAATGAGCCTGTAATAAAAAGAATCAGTAAAGCGAGCGTCTTTAACGCAAGATGCAGTTCTTTATAACATAATAGATTTCTCGTTGTTGCATTCATTTTTAGTTTGTTTTTCATTTTAAAAAGAATTAGATAACTCACAAAGGTTGTTTTTCACTCCTTCGACCATATCCATACATTTATATATGTATGCATACTTTGGCCCTCACATCATTTTTTGTCCCATAGGCAGTCTTTTTATTAGTTCAACAATTCTATCGTTATACCACTTCTTACCAAGAAGCGGTACGCAAGAAATCTACGTATGTATGCAGTTTGATATCAACTGGATGGGATGCGCTTGAATATGGCTCGAAAACAATTTTGCAAACAAGCGGTATCGGGAGATAGAGATAAATGTATAATAGGCAGGCGATGAGACTCAATGCTGATGGAAAGATAAAATGTTTTTTGTGCAAACATTTTGTAAACAACCAAGTAATCAGCTTATAAACACGTCTGCGCTTAGCTTTAACGGATATAAACTTAAAATATAAATAAAAATAACTGCGTATGTATTCGGATATTACTTACATTTGTATGCGCAAACAGAGTTGCGTACCGCTTCTTGGTAAGAAGTGGTACTTGGTTTGCTTGTAATCATGTTTAATTAAAATGGAATGCCTATGAAACAGAGAAAGGAATGAATGTATGACCGCGAGACATCCTTTAAGGGATGTAGAAGCGGTTCAAGATGTGTATTAACCTTTAAAAATTAATCTAACTCTTTTAGAAATGAAAAACAGACAAAAAATGAAATCAGTTGAGAGCGACACGCTCTTTTCGAGTGGAAGAATATCTTTTGTTTCACGAAAGATTTTTCTCTTGTGTTTCTTGATGTTAAGCTACCTTTCGGTACATGCCGGTACTATTATGCAACCACAACAAAGCAGTCGCACCATAAGTGGAACGGTTGTAGACGAATCAAACGAACCTTTGATAGGTGTGAATATTCAAATCAGAGGCACCGCCACAGGATCCATTACCGACATCGACGGCAGGTTTTCCTTGCAGGCGTCTACGGGAACAGTAGTACTTCAAATTTCTTACGTAGGATATGTCTCTCAAAACATAACCGTGACGAATGACCAACCTTTGAGGATTGTGTTGAAAGAAGATTCCCAGAACCTGGACGAAGTCGTGGTCGTTGGATATGGTATCCAACGGAAAAGCGACCTTACGGGTTCTATCACTAAAGTTGATGCGGAAGAATTTCAGAACATTCCCGTCACAGGTGTTGAAATGGCTCTGCAAGGCCGCGCTGCCGGCGTGATGATTATGTCACAGAGCGGCGCGCCCGGTTCGGGAACCTCTATCCGCGTGCGTGGTGTAGGTACTGTGAACGACGCCAACGACCCTCTGTATGTAGTCGATGGAATCCCCGTCAGGGATATAAATTTCCTAAGCCCGTCGGACATATCTTCCATTGAGATATTGAAGGATGCTTCGGCAACGGCTATCTACGGCTCGCGCGCATCTAACGGCGTTGTGCTGATAACTACTTTGCGCGGTAACGGCGAAGGCGATGTCATACGCACGCGCGTCAAGTTCGATGCTTACTACGGCGTACAGAATGCCATCAACGTTCCCGACCTGTTGGATGCAGAAGGGTTTATAACGTACAACAGGGTAGCTTACCGCGACAATCCCGACGGGTTTAACCGCGACTTCAGAGACGTGGGCGCTATGCTTGACGTGGTAGAGAAAGTGACCGGAAGCCGCAGTGGAACTAACTGGTGGGACGAGGTTTTCCAGCAGGGCGAAATCCAGAATTACAGCCTTAACGTAAGCGGCGGCAACAAGAAAATATCCTATATGACGAGCGCTACGTATTTCGACAATAAAGGGATTGTTTCCTTCTCCGGTTTCAACCGTCTTACGCTCCGGCAAAACGTAGACTTGAATATTTCCGACAGGGTTAAACTCTCCACCAATCTGAGCGTTACTCATAACAACAGGCATCAGATTACGGAAAACGAACTGGAGAACGGCGTCGTCTTCGGAGCCATTACCTATGATCCGACTACGCCGGTTTACAGAGCGGGATACCAGGGTTTACCCGGATGGGAAGATCGACTGCTAAACTATGACCCGACAGACGAGTTCTCCCTCTTCGGAACAGGTAAATACACCAACAAGACACAGCCTTACGCCACCGCCTACCGCTCCGGTACACTAAGGAACGAAGAAGGCCTCAGCTTAGTAGGAAACGTTGTGCTGGATATAAAGATACTGCCCTGGCTTATCTTCAAAAGCAACCTGGGAGTCGACAGGCGCAGCATCATCAACGACCAGTTTACACCCAAGTACTACCTCGACCCGGATGAAAAGTCAGACAACAACACCCTCATGAAGCGGCAACGTCATTATAATAGTTGGGCTTTTGAAAATACCATCAGCGCCACACGCAAGTTCGGCGATCACAGCGTTTCAGCCGTAGCCGGTATAACGATGGAAGGATGGGACAATACCGACTTCCGCGCCTCAAGGCAGGGATTGCCGAGCAATACCGAAGATATGTGGGTACTGAATGCCGGTACGTTCAACCAGACCAACGAAGGCACGCATGATCATCGCTCAATGATGTCATACCTGGCGCGCGTTAACTACGGATATGCGGACAGGTATCTTATCACTGCTTCCGTGCGCGCCGACGGTTCGTCGAAGTTCCTCAAGGAAAACCGCTGGGCATCTTTCCCGTCCGTCTCTATCGGATGGCGACTGTCGCAAGAATCCTTCTTTCAGAATATCGAGCAGGACTTGATCTCGAATATCAAGATAAGAGCGGGATGGGGACAGATAGGCAACCAGATGGGCTTGGGCAACAACGATTATATCAACACCATCACGGGCGATAACGCACGCAAGTACGTCTTCGGACAGAACAAGACGCAGTACACCGGCTACTCGCCCGACGGAATAGGCAACCCCCAGATACAGTGGGAAACGTCAGAACAGACCAATATCGGTCTTGACCTCGCTCTGTGGAACGGCAAGCTTAGCGCCACGCTGGATTACTTCCTCAAGAACACCAACGACATGCTCGTCCGTGTGCCTCTGCCCAGGTATATGGGACTCGGACTTGGCGGAGGCAGCCGCGACCCCTGGGCTAACCAAGGCTCAATACGCAACGAAGGCTTCGAGATGCAGTTGACCTGGATAGACAAGCCCAATAAGGATTTCAACTACACTATCAGCGGAAACCTCACGACCGTCAAGAACGAAGTAACAAGCCTCGGAGATAGCGGCCCGATGCCGGGAGGTAACGAACGTATCGGCGACGTTACGCTGACTAAGGTAGGCTGGCCTATCGGATCCTTCTACGGATGGGATGTGGAAGGCGTATTCCAGAATCAGGAGCAGATCAACAGCTCGCACATGGCAGACCGTAATCCGCGACCGGGAGACCTTATCTTCAGGGATGTCGACGGCGACGGTAAGCTTACCGACGACGACCGTATCAACCTTGGCAACCCCTTCCCTACCCTGGGCTTCGGGCTTAACATGGCTGCGCAGTACAAGAACGTTGATATGACGCTCTTCTTTCAGGGACAGACGGGGAATACGATCTTCCGTATCTTCAAATACTACACACACCAGAAGACCGGCTACTTCAACACATACAAGGACGTGCTCGAAAATGCCTGGCGCGCTCCGGGAACATTAAGCCCCGAAGACCCCGGCAATCCCTCGAACACAGAGTTCCAGATTCACTACGACCCGATGCTGAACACTAAGGCTTCCAGCTATTACACGGAAGACGGATCATACGTGCGCCTCAAAAACATACAAGTAGGTTACAACCTGCCGCACAAATGGCTCACGCCGGCGCATATCGGCAGCCTGCGCGTATATGTAGCCGCGCAAAACCTGTTCACTATCACCAAATCGGAGGTCTTAGACCCTGAAATGGCAGGTAACAACAACGGTAATCCGAGAGACTTCGGTATCGACCGGTCTAACTACCCGCAATCAAGAACCTTTATGGTTGGTCTGAGTCTTACACTTTAAATAACTTAAAAACGTAATAAGTCATTATCATGAAAAAATATTATAATATATTCCTGATTTGCCTGGTTTGCTTACTCGCCGGATGTGGAGATGAGTTCCTGGATAAGCCTCCCTTCGGTATCCTTACCGACGATACCTATTACCAGACTGAGAATGACGCCTTCACCGCCCTGACGGCCATTTACAGTTACCTCGGCGGAGATAATAACGATATGGAGTTCGTTGGCTACGAACTGGGTGACATGACCTCGGACGATGCCTGGAAAGGTGGCGAGAGCGATAACGACCGCCCGTTCGTCAACGACCTTGCTTTCTTCCGCGCCATGTCTAACAATCAGGACGTGGAAGGTTGGTGGATGAATAACTTCCAGGGCATCTTTCGCGTAAATACTCTGCTCGAACGTTTGCCGAATATCGCTTTCGCCGACGCCGCCCTCAAGGCGCGATACGAAGGGGAAGCGCGTTTCATCAGGGCTTACCTTTACCTGAACTTAGTTCGCATCTACGGCGACGTGCCTTTAGTGGACAGGCGATTGACGTATCCCGTCGACGAATACATCATACCGCGCACGCCGGCCGCTCAGATTCATGAGTTCATACGCAGCGAGTTGAAAGCAATAGCCAACGCCGTGCCTCTCAAGAGCCAGATGAATATGGCCAACGAATGGGGGCGCGTCAGTCGCGGCGCCGTATATGCGCTCCTGGCTCGCACCGAACTTTACTTCGGCTCTTACAACGAAGCTGCAGAAGCTGCCAAGTGGGTGATTGATTCGGGCGACTACTCGCTCGAACCGCAATTCGGCGACCTCTTCTTCAAGAACGATCTCGTCAGCGAAGAATCCATCTTTGAAGTCCTCCACAAAAACACCGACGGTAACGGTGATGATACGATCCTTCCTACGTACTACCGCAGCCGTGGATGCGGGGGATGGGGATTCCTCTGCCCGACCGAAAGCTTAGTCGAAGAGTTTGAAGTCGGCGACCCGCGCCTGCTTTATACCATCACCGAAACGGGCGACAGATTCCCGCGCAAAGACGGAACGGTCGAAGTCCAGAACCATACAGGCTACACTAGCGGCGACGGCTATCACTCGAGGAAGATGTTCTACCCCGAACTACGCCGCGCCAACAGAAGCCAGATGGACTTGAACCTAAAGAAAATCCGCTACGCAGACGTGCTGCTGATGTATGCCGAAAGTCTTGTGGAATCAGGCGGCGACCTGGCCGAAGCTTGCCGCTATATCAATATGGTACGCGATCGCGCACGCAATACATATAAGTACGACCCTGAAGCCTTCGGCGATACTGAGGCCGAAAAGCTCGAAAGCCGCGCAAGGCAGATCGACCCTAACGCCTCGATCCCCGACATACAGCCTACCAGCGCAGATATAGTCCGCGCAGCCGTACGCCACGAACGACGCGTCGAGTTAGCCACCGAGGGCCACCGCTTCTACGATCTGAAACGATGGGGATGGGAATATGCCAAGCCACGCATCGAAAAGGCTCGCAGAAGTTTGGACTCATACAAGAATTGGGAACTGCCGCAACCCGAACTCCGCCTCAAGACCTACCCCGTGCCGCAGACGGAGATAGACCGCAGCGGTGGCGTCATCACGCAGAACCCCGGATGGTAAGAATGTTGTGTTTTTTTACATAGTTTGCAAATGGGAAAAGGCGTCTTAGCAATAAGGCGGCCTTTTCTTTTT
>JAIRZN010000065.1 GCA_031267205.1 Tannerellaceae bacterium
ACGCACAGGTGCGACGGCTGCACGGGAAGCGGCGGGATTACGCAGGATGTCGGAAATAATCGCTACATTTGCGTAGTAAACATAAAACAACATACATATGAAGATTACAGCAAACAAATTCGTTTCCGTCGTTTATGATTTGAACGTTGGGGAGGGAGAAGAACTCGAACTTATGGAAAAAGCGACGCGCGAGGAGCCCCTGAACTTTGTTTTCGGGACAGGCGCCATGCTGCCCGCCTTTGAAAAGAAACTGTCCGGCATGACGACGGGCGATACATTCAAATTTATACTGCATCCCTGCGACGCCTACGGCGACTACAACGAAGAAAACCTGATGGAACTGCCCAAGAACGTATTCGAGATAGACGGGGAATTTGACGCGAAGATGATCCGTGAAGGGAACACGGTGCCGATGGTAGATTCCGACGGCAACCGCCTGAACGGCTCGGTAATGGAAGTAAAGGAAGACGTCGTCCTGATAGATTTTAACCATCCTCTGGCAGGCGAGACGCTACATTTTTCGGGAGAAGTGATAGACGTTCACGACCCTACGGCTAAGGAGCTGGCGGAACTCTCCGCCAAGGGCTGCGACTGCGGGGGAGAAGACTGCGGCTCCTGCCCCGGTTGCAGTTGAGGACATGTACAACACCTTCGGCAACGTATTCAGGTTTACCTCCTTCGGCGAATCGCACGGCAAGGGCGTAGGCGGCATCATCGACGGTTGCCCGCCGGGCGTATCCATAGATATGGAATATGTACGCCGCGAGCTGGGCCGCCGCAGGCCCGGGCAATCCGCGCTTACTACCCCGCGCAGCGAATCCGACGAGGTAGAATTCCTCTCAGGCATTTACGAAGGCCGGACAACGGGGACGCCGATAGGCTTCATCATCCGCAACGAAGGCCAGCGCAGCCATGACTACGACGAGCTGCGCGCCGTCTACCGCCCCTCGCACGCCGACTACGCCTACCGGCAGAAGTACGGCATACGCGATCCGCGCGGCGGCGGGCGTTCCTCAGCGCGCGAAACAGCCGGCCGCTGCGTAGCCGGAGCTATCGCCAAGATAGCGCTGGGCGGCAGCCGTATCACAGTCCGCGCCTACACCTCGCAGGTAGGAAGCATCCGCCTGGAAGGCTCGTACAAGGACTTCGACCTGGGGCTTACGGAGACGAACCCCGTGCGCTGCCCCCACGCAGCTACGGCCTCGGAGATGGAGGCCCTCATACGCGACGTGCAGTCGCAGGGCGACACCATAGGCGGCGTCGTCAGTTGCGTCATACAAGGCGCGCCGGCAGGTCTGGGCGAGCCCGTGTTCGGCAAGCTGCACGCAGCCTTAGCCCACGCCATGCTGAGCATCAACGCCGCTAAAGGCTTTGAGTACGGTGACGGCTTCGATGCCGCCCACTATCGCGGCTCGGAGCATAACGACGCCTTCTTCAGCGACAACGGCATCATCCGCACCCGCACCAACTACTCAGGCGGCATACAAGGCGGCATCAGCAACGGAGAGGACATCTACTTCCGCGTAGCCTTCAAGGCCGTCGCCACCATACGGCGGGCGCAGGAAACAGTGACGGAGACAGGCGAGGAGACCCTTTTGACGGCGCACGGGCGCCACGACCCCTGCGTATTGCCCCGCGCCGTACCCATCGTAGAATCAATGGCCGCGATGACGCTGCTCGATTATTTGCTGATGCAAAAGGCTAAATAGTTCCCTGTAAATCCTTACATTTGCAAGTTATCAACAATATCGCACACTTATCAACAGGCATGAATGTGTTATTGTATTTATATGTAGATTTGTACACGAATTAGTCAGATAGAACAAATATGGGAAAGATTATTGCAATAGCGAACCAGAAGGGAGGAGTAGGGAAGACAACTACTACAATCAACTTAGCCGCCTCGCTGGCGGTGCTTGAGAAAAGAGTCCTCGTGGTAGACGCCGACCCGCAGGCCAACGCATCGTCGGGATTAGGCGTAGATATAAGGAGCGTAAACCTGTCGATTTACGAATGCCTGATCAACGGCGACGACCCCGTCAACGCCGTCGTATCGACGGAAGTAGAGCGGTTGGACATAATACCGTCGCATATAGACCTGGTAGGCGCCGAGATTGAGATGTTGAACATGGAAAACAGGGAGCAGATACTGAAGCGCGTCATGACACCGTTGAAAGACAGGTACGACTTCATACTGATCGACTGTTCACCGTCGCTTGGGCTCATCACCGTCAACGCCCTGACGGCCGCCGATTCGGTCATGATACCGGTGCAGTGCGAATACTTTGCGCTCGAAGGCATCAGCAAGCTGCTGAACACGATCAAGATTATCAAGTCAAGGCTGAACCCCGCCCTTGAGATAGAAGGATTCCTGCTGACAATGTACGACGCCCGCCTGCGCCTCGCCAACCAGATATACGAAGAAGTAAAGCGCCCGTTCCGCGAGCTGGTATTTACCACCGTCATACAACGCAACATCAAGCTGAGCGAAGCCTCCAGCTACGGAAAGCCCGTCGTGCTGTACGACGCCGATTCCAAAGGCTCGTTAAACCATATACAGTTAGCCCAGGAATTAATAGATAAGAACAAAGCATAATGGTAACAACAGGAAAAAGACCTCCGCTGGGACGCGGATTAGAATCGCTGCTCGCGGACGTGTCGACAAACGGATCCTCCTCTATCAACGAGATAGCCCTAAGCAAGATACAGCCCAATCCCGATCAACCCCGTTCGATTTTTGAAGAAGAAGCCCTTGACGAGCTTGCCGCCTCCATCCGCTCCATGGGCATTATACAGCCCATCACGCTGAAGGAGACAGGCGTCGACGAATATATGATCATCTCAGGCGAACGCCGTTACAGGGCCTCCCTGAAGGCCGGCCTCACACATATACCGGCATACATAAAGACGGCAGCCGATGAGAACATAGTCGAGATGGCGCTCATAGAAAACATACAGCGCGAGGACCTTAATGCCATAGAAATATCATTAGCCTACCAGAACCTTATCGAGAGCTATAACCTGACGCAGGAAAAGCTCAGCGAGAGAATCGGGAAGAAACGCACGACAATAGCCAACTATCTCCGCCTGCTCAAGCTACCGGCAGAGATACAAATGGGTTTAAAGGACAAAAAGATAGATATGGGACACGCCCGCGCGCTGATTCCGGTGGAAGACCCCGAAATACAGTTGGCGCTGTTTGAACAAATACTGACCGAAGGCCTGTCTGTAAGGATGGTGGAAGACCTGGTTCGCGGAATAGCCGCAGGCGAAGACCTCCCCCGCGCACAGGCAAAGGAAGAAGACGGCAAGCAACGCCGCCCCAAGCTTCCCGACGAGTACAAGTTGTTGAAAGACCATCTATCCGACTTCTTCAAGACGAAGGTGCAACTTACATATAAGGAAAACGGGAAAGGGAAGATCAGTATCCCCTTCGCTTCTGAGGAAGAACTGGAACGGCTGATCGGCCTGCTCGACAAGCTGAAGTAAATGAGTGGAAGATGGCGCAGGCAACGGTAAAGATATGTATTTTGTTATTCCCTATATGCCTATCAGCTCTTTCCTCTAAAAGTATTGCACAGGAAATCGAGGGCGAGGGCAGGAGCAAGGAGATAACGGATACGCTGACAACAATGCCTCCCGATTCGCTCGTTCGTGTCGTACTCACATCCGCCGATTCGATAGCCATGCAAGCAATCTTTTCACAGCATCCATCCGGTAGTGAAGCATTCAAGCCCAACTCCACGAAGGCGGTCTTGTGGTCGCTGATTCCCGGGATGGGGCAGATATACAACCGCAAATACTGGAAATTGCCTTTTGTCTACGGCGGGTTCATGGGTTTCGCGTATGCCATGACCTGGAACGGGAAGAACTACCAGGATTATTGGAGCGCCTACAAAAGCATAATAGCAGATGCGGAAGCGTACAATAAGCTGATTAACGCGAGCAGCGGCGCGGAAGTTCAGTATGAGTTCAACAAGGCGTGGACGGATTTTTTACCTACGGCGGACTATCAATCGGCCGTGAATAATGTGAATTATCAGAATCTGTTCAAGAACAGGAAGGACTTCTTCCGGCGGAACCGCGACTTGTCTATCATCCTGACCGTAGGCTTTTATCTGATATGTATGGTAGACGCCTACGTGGATGCCGAGTTGTTTGATTTCGATATTTCGCCGGACTTATCTATGCGCATCGAGCCTGCGGTATCGCCGCAAACGCGCTTCAATGCGGGGAGTGTCGGAGTAAATTGTAGTATAACTTTCTAAATTGCAGTCAATATGAAGAAGTATCACATCACCGTTCTGCTTTGCTTGATTTGTTCCTTTTCGCAGGCAAAGAACCGGGAAGAAATAACGGAGGAGGAACAGACGCGCGCGGTGTCGCCGAGAGACACTATTTTGGAAGACATCGGGTTGATTCCCGAAAGCCTGGACGCTAATGTGGATAGCCTTCTGCACACCTGGCACGTCCAGTATTTCTCCAAGATGGATGCCTTCTGCCATGATGAAGACGAGAATGTCCGCTTTTCCGACGACGTAATCAGGGAACGTCTGGAAAGACTGCCGCACGTAATCCCGATGACGTACAATACGCTTGTGCGCAAAAGTATCGACCTGTACACCGACCGGCGTCGCGGCCTGATACGCTATATGCTGGGAATGGCCGACTTCTATTTCCCTGTCATCGAACAAGTCCTGGAAGAATACAACCTCCCGTTGGAGTTGAAATATTTAGTAGTCGTCGAAAGCGCCCTGAATCCGATAGCCGTATCAAGGGTGGGCGCATGCGGCCTCTGGCAGTTCATGCTTCCGACAGGCAAAAACTACGGGCTGGAGATAAACAGCCTGGTAGACGACCGCCGTGACCCGCTGAAATCAACTCATGCCGCCTGCCGTTACTTTATGGATATGTACAGCATCTATGAAGACTGGCACCTGGTTATCGCCTCCTACAACTGCGGCCCCGGAAACGTGAACAAAGCGATACGCCGGTCGGGAGGTAAGAAGGACTTCTGGCAAATATACCCTTACCTGCCTCGTGAAACACGCTCATACGTCCCTCTCTTTATTGCGGCCGGCTACGTGATGAATTATTATTGCGACCACAATATATGCCCCATACAAACAGACCTCCCCTTAGCGACGGATACGGTTATGATAAACCGGACGCTACACTTCCGGCAGGTCGCCGATGCGTTGAACATGGATATTGAACTGCTGAGGATACTGAACCCGCAGTACCGGCGCGATATTATACCGGGAAGCAACAAACCTTCCGTATTGAAGCTGCCCGCCGTAGATACATACGGCTTCGTCGACAAGGAGGACAGCGTATACGCCAGCCGTAGGGATAGCTACCTTGCCGGCTTCCCCGACGAAGCAAGCGGCAACAATTCCAAACGCGAACAGATCACCCATACCGTAAGATCAGGCGAAAACATAGTCAGGATAGCGGACAAATACGGTGTGACGCCACAGGAAGTACGCCGTTGGAACGGATTAGGCTCTAATAATGTAGCCGCAGGTAAACGCTTGCGCCTGTACGTAGACAACGGAGGAGTCGCTTTCGCCCAGACTCAGAATCAGACTACAAAACAACAGAAAGCGGAGACAGCTCCCGCCACAACCGCAGTCGCAACCCCTAAGGCCCCGAACGTACAGGCGACGCCCGCCGTAATGACGGGGAAATACGTCACTTACAAAGTGAAATCAGGCGATTCGCTTTATTCCATTTCCAGAAAATATCCGGGCGTGTCGGCCAATACCTTGCAAAAAGCAAATAATCTCCCCAACTCCAATATCAAGCCGGGACAATTATTAAAGATACCAGTAGGATGACCGAAGAAGAAATGATGATACGGCGCGAGTTTGAAAAGTTGCTGGACGACTATATGAACTCCAATCACCGTCGCAAAATAGAACGTGTCACCAAAGCATTCAACTTTGCCGACCAGGCGCATGCCGGAGTGAAGCGCCTCGACGGAGACCCTTACATCATGCACCCGCTGGCAGTGGCCAGAGTAGTATGCAGCGAAATGGGATTAGGCTCTACTTCTATCTGCTCCGCCCTGTTGCACGACGTTGTTGAGGATACCGAATACACGGTGGAAGACATCAAGAATATGTTTGGTGATAAAATCGCCCAGATTGTCGACGGACTGACCAAAATATCCGGAGGAATATTCGGCGAACAGGCCTCCGCACAGGCCGAGAACTTCCGCAAGCTGCTCCTTACCATGAACAGCGATATACGGGTGATACTTATCAAAATCGCCGACCGCCTGCACAACATGCGTACTTTGGGATCCATGCCTCCCGCCAAACAATACAAGATAGCGGGCGAAACGCTTTACCTTTACGCCCCCTTGGCGCACCGGCTCGGACTGTTTGCCATCAAAACGGAACTTGAGGACTTGAGCTTCAAATACGAGCATCCCAATGAATATGCATTCATACACGAAAAGCTGAAGGCAACGGAAAAAACGCGCGAGCTCATGTTTGACCGTTTCGCCAAACCCGTAAGAGTCAAGCTTGATGAAATGGGCCTTGAGTACGAAATGCGCGCCCGCGTGAAGTCGGCGTATTCCATATGGAACAAGATGCAGAACAAAGGCGTGTCTTTTGAAGACATCTACGACCTGTACGCCGTCCGTATCATCTTCGAACCGCTGCCGAAGGTAGACGAGAAAAACCTCTGCTGGGATATTTACTCGGCCATCACCGA